>JAYSCE010000036.1:3701-15225 GCA_041915035.1 Xanthobacter sp. | reverse complement strand
CGGGAACATCCACATGGGCACCATGACCGGGAAGTTGAACGGCGTGATGCCGGCGACCACGCCGAGGGGCTGGCGCACCGCATGGCTGTCGATGCGGGTGCCCACATCCTCGGTGATCTCGCCCTTCAACAGTTGCGGGGCGGCGGTGGCGAACTCCACCACCTCCATGCCGCGCTGCACTTCGCCCTTGGCGTCGGAAAACACCTTGCCGTGCTCGGCGCTGACCACCTCGGCGATCTGGTCCACCCGCTCTTCCAGGATGCGCAGGAAGGCGTTGAGGATGCGCGCGCGGCGCAGCGGCGTGGTGGCGGCCCAGCCGGGGGCTGCCTTGTTGGCGATCTCCACCGCCGCGCGCACCTCGGCGGCGGAGGCGAGCGGAACCTCGCCGGTCTGCGCGCCGGTGGCGGGATTGTAGACCGGGGCCGTGCGGCCGCTGGTGCCGGCGACGAGCTTGCCGCCGATGAAATGGGAAATCTGCGTGGGCATGATGCGCCTCCGGGCTGGTGTCGCCCTGTAGTGGCGCTTCAAATGACGCGCAGCAATGCCATTGTCCGAGCACCTGTTGTGCGAATAGTGTAGCCCATGGACCTCACCCTCGACTGGGATCACCTGCGCGTCTTCCTCGCCGTCGCCCGGCGGGGACAATTGCTCGCCGCCGCGAAACACCTCGCGCTGAACCACGCCACCATCGCCCGCCGGCTCGATGCGCTGGAGGCGGCGCTCGGGAGTCCCCTGTTCGACCGCCGCCCCACCGGCTGCGTGCTCACCCAGGCGGGCGAGCGGCTGCTGCCGGCGGCCGAGCGGGTGGAGGCCGAGATGCTGGGCATCGCCGAGCGCTTCCGCAAGGAAGAGGCCGAGGTCTCCGGCACCGTCCGCATCGGCGCGCCGGACGGGCTCGGCAATTATTTCCTCGCCGCCGAGCTGGGGCGGCTCGCGCTGCTCCATCCCCATCTGGTGGTGGAGCTGGTGCCGCTGCCGCGCACCTTCTCGCTCTCCCGGCGCGAGGCGGACCTCGCCATCGTGCTCGACCGGCCCACCGAGGGCCGCCTCACGGTCTCGCGCCTCACCGACTACACGCTTGGCGCCTATGCCGCCCGCAGCTACATCGCGGCTTTCGGCGCGCCGGACAGCGAGGCGGACCTCGCCGGCCGGCGGGTGGTGACGGGGGTGGAAGACCTCGCCTACGCCTCGGCGCTGGATTATTCCGGCGTGCTGGAGAAGCACGGCGGACAGCCCTTCCGCTGCGCCAGCGTCACCGGCCAGATGGAGGCGGTGCGTTCCGGCGCCGGCATCGGCGTGCTGCACGATTTCGCCGCCGCTTATTATGGCGATGCGCTGGTGCGCATCCTGCCGCGCATCGCCTTCCGCCGGAGCTATTTCCTGCTCGCCCATCCCGACACGGTGGAGGTGCGCCGCATCGCCACCGTGCGCGCCTTCCTCGCCCGCCGCTTCCGCGAGGAGCGCGCCCGCTTCATCTGCGAATGAACTGCGCCCGGTCGGCCCGAACGGCGGCGGTGATGGCATCAAGCACCGCGCGCACCCGGGCAAGATGGCTGAGATCGTCGTGGACGGAGAGCCAGTAGCTGCGGGTGAGGCGCACCTCGTCCTCCAGCAGCGGCACGAGTGCCGCATGGGGCGCTGCGAGAAAGGCGGGCAGCACGCCGATGGCCGCGCCGGAGAGCACCGCATTCACCTGCGCGATGACGCTGGTGGAGCGGATCACCGGCTTCAGTTCCACCCCCGGTCCGAGCTGCGAGAAATCGAGGGCGCGGGTGAACAGGAGTTCCGGGATGTAGCCGGCGAGCACATGGTCCTTGAGATCATCTGCCGCCGCCGGCCGCCCGCGCCGGTCGAGATAAGCCGGCGTGCCGTAGAGCCCGAGCGTGTAGTCGGTGAGCTTGCGCACCTTCAACTGCCCGGCGATGGGCCGGTCCAGCGTGATGGCGATATCCACCTCCCGGCTCGCCAGCGAATAGGAGCGCGGCAGGGCCACCAGCTCCGTCTCCAGCTTCGGATTGTCGGCGGAGAGGGCCGCGAGCCGGGCCGCCAGATAGCCGACGCCGAACCCCTCCGGTGCGCCCACGCGCACCCGCCCGGTGGGCTGGCGCTCGCCCTCGCCGAGGCCGGTGATCTTGCGCAGCACGAGGGATTCCATCTCCTCCGCCGCCTGCGCCAGCTTCTGCCCCTCCTCGGTGAGGGTGCGGCGCCCGGCACGGGCCACGAGCGGCGCACCGACCTCCCGTTCCAGTCGCGCGACGCGCCGGCCCACCGTGGTATCGTCCAGCCCCAGCGCCCGCCCGGCGCCGGCCATGCGCCCGGTGCGGACGAGCTGGAGGAAGATGCGCAGGTCGTCCCAATCCATGATGCGGCGAAGTCCCTGCGCGCATTGAGGCCATCCCTGCAAAATTGCAGGATGGATCGGAAACTATCGTTCTTGCGTGCAGAAATCCAAGCTGGGATCACCAGCGGAGAGAAACAAGCGGGAGGCGCCGGTGGAACGGCTCGAAGGGGATTACGACTATATCGTCGTCGGCGCCGGCACGGCCGGCTGCATCGTCGCCAACCGCCTCTCGGCCGATCCGCGCACCCGCGTGCTGCTGCTGGAGGCCGGCGGGCGGGACAACTGGATCTGGTTTCACATCCCCGTCGGCTATCTCTTCGCCATCGGCAATCCGCGCGCCGACTGGATGTTCAAGACCGACGCCGAGCCGGGCCTGAACGGGCGCGCGCTCAACTATCCGCGTGGCAAGGTCATCGGCGGCTGCTCGGCCATCAACGCCATGATCTCCATGCGCGGCCAGGCGGCGGACTATGACCACTGGCGCCAGCTCGGCCTCTCCGGCTGGGGCTGGCCGGACGTTCTGACCGCCTTCAAGTCGCTGGAAGACCACTTCCTCGGCGCCAGCGACATGCACGGGGTCGGCGGCGGCTGGCGCATCGAGCCGCCGCGCATCGAGTGGCCGGTGCTGAACGCCGTGGCCAATGCCGCCACGGAGCTGGGCATCCGCAAGGTTCCGGATTTCAACACGGGCGACAATGAGGGCGTCGGCTATTTCCACGTGAACCAGAAGTTCGGCCGCCGCTGGTCCTCCGCGCGCGGCTTCCTCAAGCCCGCCCTCGGCCGTCCGAACCTCCGGCTTCAAACCGAGGTGCTGGCCGATCGCCTCATCATCGAGAACGGACGCGCGGTGGGCGTGCGCTATCGCCAGAACGGGCGCTGGGTCGAGGCGCGCACACGCGGCGAGGTCATCCTAACCGCCGGCTCTATCGGTTCGGTGCAGATCCTCCAGCGCTCCGGCGTCGGGCCGGGCGAGTGGCTTGCCGAGCGGGGCGTCGAGACGGTGCTGGACCGGCAGGGGGTGGGGCGCAATCTGCAGGATCATCTCCAGCAGCGGGCCATCTACAAGGTCTCCGGCATCCGCACCCTGAACGAGACCTATTATTCTTTGCCCCGCCGCGCCCTGATGGGGGTGGACTACGCCCTGCGCCGGCGCGGGCCGCTCACCATGGCGCCCTCCCAGCTCGGCATCTTCACCAAATCCGATCCGCATCAGGAGCGGGCGAACATCCAGTTCCACGTGCAGCCGCTCTCGCTGGACAAGTTCGGCGAGCCGCTGCACCGTTTCCCGGCCATCACGGTGGCGGCGTGCAACCTGCGCCCCACCTCGCGCGGCATCGTGCGCATTCCCAATGCCGATCCCGAGGCGAAGCCACAGATCGCACCCCACTATCTCACCACCGAGGAAGACCGGCAGGTGGCGGCGGACGCCATCCGCGTCACCCGCCGCCTCATGCGCCAGCAGGCCCTCGCGCCCTACCGGCCGGAGGAATACCTGCCCGGTCCATCGGTGGGCGACGACGATGCCTCGCTTGCCAAGGCCGCGGGCGACATCGGCACCACCATCTTCCATCCCGTGGGCACGGCGAAGATGGGCCGGGTGGACGATCCTATGGCGGTGGTGGACGAGCGCCTGCGCTTCATCGGCCTCGGCGGGCTGCGGGTGATCGACGCCTCGATCATGCCCACCATCACCTCCGGCAACACCAACACGCCCACGGCGATGATCGCCGAGAAGGGCGCCCGGCTGGCGCTGGAGGATGCGCGGGCGGGCGCGACGGCGGCGGCGGCATAGCCGGCGTCTCCCCCCGGAGTGGCCGGGCCGTGGGCGGCCCGGCGATGACGCGGTGAAGGGCCCTACTCTTCCAGCCGGGCGTCCAGCGTGATCTTCGCGCGGATGACCTTGGAAAGGGGGCAGTTGGCCTTGGCCTTCTCGGCGAGGCTCGTGAACTGCTCGGCGCTCGCCCCCGGCACGCTGCCGACGAGGGTGAGATTGACCTCGGTGATGGCATAGCCGGCGTCCTGCTTCTCCAGCGACACCTTCGCCGTGGTCTCCATCCGGGTGGCGGTGAGGCCGGCCTCGCCGAGGATGAGGGAGAGCGCCATGGTGAAGCAGGCGGCATGGGTGGCGCCCAGCAGTTCCTCGGGGTTGCTGCCGCGCTGGCCCTCGAAGCGGCTGGCGAAGCCGTAGGGGAAGCCGGCCAGCGCCCCGCTCTCGGTGGAGATCTTGCCCCGCCCGTCCTTGATGCCGCCGCTCCACTCCGCCGAACCGCTGCGGATGATCGCCATGGTCGTCTCCTCGGTCTGATGGCCCGGCGCGCTAGCGCTTGGGCTTTGCAGTGCCTGCGGAGAGAGGAACGCCTGAACGGGCCAAAACGTTCATTTCCGATGCACGCAACCCGGAAACACTTGTTAACGCCCGTGACACCAAAAGACGCAGCACGGTCCAATTTGCGACATGCGGAGAGGGAAAATTGCCCCTGTCCCCGGCGCGCTGCGGCAGGGCACGGGGCAAAGGAGCGTTCCAAAGAGGGACCTTGGTTCGGACAACAGCGAGGGGCGGCACCCGGCGCTGCGACCGGACACCGAAAGGTGTTCCGGGCGTTGCCTTCCAGATGAAAGGTGAAGCCCCATGAGCTTTTATCCCGGCCGGCCCGACGCCGGCAGCGGCAGCCTGCCCGCCCTCCGCCGGCTGGTGCCGGCGCTGTCGCAGCGCCAGTGGGCGCGCCTCAGGCCCTGGCTCACGGCCCTCGCGGTGGCGACGGGCGCTGCGGCTCTGGCCGCGCTGGCCATCCACCAGATTCCCCTGCGCACCCGTATCGCCCTGGAGGCTGATCTGCGTGCCCGCTTCAGCAACGCCCCGGTGCTCGCCATCGGCGACAGCATCACCTATCAGGCCGCCCCGCGCAGCCTGTGCGGGGAAGAGCTACTGAACGCCGCGGTGCCCGGCGACAAGATCGACGATCTCGTCTCCCGCGCCGGATCGCTCGAAAGCCACCTCCAGCCCGCCCGCGTGGTGATCGCCATCGGCGCCAACGATGCGGTGAAGCCGAAGCATTCCATCGCCGAGTGGCGGACGCTCTATCGCGAGATCATCTCCCGCTTTCCCGGCAGCCAGTTGGTGCTGGTGGAGGTGAACCCGGTGGAGCACGGCCGCTCCCCCTATGCGGACATGCTCGACCAGTCCTACGTCGCCGAGCAGAACGCCGCGATCCGCGCCATCGGAGCCGAGACGGGCGCGGTGGTGGTGCCGGCGCCGCAATCGGTCTCCACCACGGACGGCATCCACCCGAGCCGGGCCGGCGCCCTCTTGTGGCGGGCGCGCCTGTTCTCGGCCGCGTGCCGCTAGGCGCGCGCGCTCAGGCGTTGAGGGGAAAGCGGCGGGGCGCGATGGCGTAGCGCGCCCGCAGCGCGTCGAGATCCTCCGCGGCGACGGAGAAGAAGTCCCAGCCCGGCGCGAACAGGTCCGTATTCATGCCCGCCCCGCGCTCCCACGCCTCGAAGAAGGCACCGGGCTTGAGCGCGCCGACGGCGGAGGCGGCGACGTCATTCAGCTTGATGCCGAGGTGCCAGCTCACGATGACCGGCAGCACATGGGCGGCCATGGAATTCTTCGGGTGCATGGCGGCGGTGAAGGTGGAGACGAGGATTTCGCCGGGCGGCGTGGTGTCGTAGCCGGCGAGGACGTGGCAGGAATCGTGCGGCACACTGAAGACGGCGGAGAGGCCGGTGGGCTCACCGGGAAACGCGTATCCGTTGTCGCGGAAGTGGTGAAAGAAGTGGTTGCCGAAGCTCTCCGGCGGCAATTGCTCCAGCGCGTTGAAGCGGGCGGCGAGCGCCGGGTCCGGCTTTTGGTTGTAGGGAAGAAGATAGGCGGCGACGTCGCTCGTGACGTTGCCGTTCCAGGGACGGCCGGTGACGCTCTCCATGTTCGCCCGGATCATGCAGCCGAGCGCCGCGCGAAGATGGCCATGGGCGGCCTCGGCGAGATCGCGCACATATTCGGCGCCGCCGAGCCCGGTGGCCTGCGCGCAGGCGACGAGCCGGTCGATGCGCGCGGCATCGATGCTGCCGTCCACCAGCGCCACCACGGTGAGGAGCCGCATGGCCTCGGCCGCAGCCGGGCCGGAGAGGCGCGCCGCGAGTCCAGCCGGCGCGACAGGCCCCGGCAGCGGCCCGCCGGGCGGTCGCCCGAACACCACCTCCGCGGCAGCGGCGATGGTGTGGTGGTCGGCCTCGGTCACAGCCCCGGCGCCCTTCGCCTGCGACACCCAGAGCATGGTGCCGAGCGTCGCATCCTGCTGATCCGCGTCAAGGTTGATGCGCACGCTGCTCCCTCCCCTGCGCCTTTCGATGGCGCCGGGGAAGGTGGCACAAGCGCAAGCGCGGCGGAAGCGGTTGCGG
The DNA here is from genome assembly GCA_041915035.1 of Xanthobacter sp. Classification (GTDB taxonomy): domain Bacteria; phylum Pseudomonadota; class Alphaproteobacteria; order Rhizobiales; family Xanthobacteraceae; genus Xanthobacter. The sequence goes on along the minus strand of JAYSCE010000036.1, from coordinate 8,483 downwards.
CGCGGGATTAGCCGTCCACGCCGCGCACGGCGAGCACCGCCTTCATGCGCTTGACCGCAAGGTTGGGATCGGTGAGCAGGCCGGCCGCGTCGGCGAGGCGGAACAGCTCGGCGAGGTGCAAAGTGGAGCGGGTGCTCTCCTGGCCACCCACCATGGTGAAATGGTCCTGGTGGCCGTTGAGATAGGCCATGAAGACGACGCCCGTCTTGTAGAAGCGCGTGGGCGCCTTGAAGATGTGCCGTGAGAGCGGCACCGTCGGCCCGAGAATATCGTGGAAACGCGCGGTGTCGCCCGCCGCCAGCGCGGTCAGCGCGGCCGAGGCGGCCGGGGCGATGGCGTCGAAAATGCCGAGCAGCGCGTGGGAATAACCCTGCGCGTCACCCGCGATCAGCTCCGCATAGTTGAAATCGTCGCCCGTATACATGCGCACGGCCGGGTCCAGCCGGCGGCGCATGGCGATCTCCTTGTCCTTGTCGAGGAGGGAGATCTTCACCCCGTCGATCTTCGCCGTGTTGGCGTTGATGACGGCCACCGCCGTGTCCATGGCCGCATCGAGATCGCGCGTGCCCCAGTAGCCGGCAAGCGCGGGATCGAACATGTCGCCGAGCCAGTGGATGATCACCGGCGCCGACACCTGCGAGAGCACGCGGGCGTAGACGTGCTCATAATCCTCCGGCGACTTTGCCACCCGTGCCAGCGCGCGCGAGGCCATCAGGATGATGCGGCCGCCCACCTTCTCCACCGCCGCGATCTGCTCCTCATAAGCGCGGATCACGTCGTCCAGCGAGGTCGCCGCCTCGGGGGCGAGATGGTCGGTGCCGGCACCGGAGAAGACCAGCGCCTCCGGCGCATGCGCCTTCGCCGCCTCCACGGAGCGGCGGATCAGCTCCAGCGAGGTCGGCCAGTCCAGCCCCATGCCGCGCTGGGCGGTGTCCATGGCTTCCGCGACGCCCAGCCCGAGGTCCCACAGGCGGGCGCGGTAGGCGATGGTGCGGTCCCAGTCGATGGCCGCGTCGAGCCACGGGTCGCAGTCCTTGAGCGGGTCCGCCACCACATGGGCAGCGGAGAAGGCGATGCGGTTCATGGGGCCGGAGGCGCGGGCGGGATAGTCCCGCGGGGCGGACAGGCGGAAGGTTTCCAGCCCCCCGCCGTTGACCGGCAGGCGGAGGGACAAGGCGGCGGTGCGGGCGTGTTCGTTCATGGGGCGATCCTGAATGGGCGGCGCGGGGGCTCAGGCGAGCGTCCCGTGCGGGATGGGTTCGGGCACCGCGGCCGGCGCGATGGGGGTGAGGCTCGCCCAGTCGGGCTCGGCGGCGCGGGCGAAGCCCGGCGTCTCCAGAAGGCTGCGGGTGGGCAGGAGCCCGCGCGAGACATCGAGGCCGAGACGGCCATCGCGCTGGGTGTAGAGATCCGGATGGGCGTCGAAGAAGGCGCGGGCCTCCCCCTCCGGCGCGGGGCCGAAGCCGTCCACATAATGGTGGCCGTTGCGCTCGCCATGGGCGAGGCCGAGGGCGGCGACGAGGGCTGTGTCCTGCTCGATGCCGAGGCCCGGCTGGCAGGTGAGGTCTTCCGCCGAGATGAGGAACGGCGCGCGCGCCCCGCCCGCATTCCACGCCTTCACGCGCGCCGCGTTGAGGATGGCCTTGTAGAGCCCCTTGCAGCTTTTGGAGGAGACGCCGCGATAGCCGAGCGCCGCCGCACGCGGGAAGGCGTCCGGCGCATCATCCGCCTCGTCGATGATGACGGGCAGGCCGTCCAGCGGCGGCAGCGGCGCGGCAAAGGTCTCTGCGCGGTCGAACGGCTGCTCGATGTAGAGAAGCCGGGCGCGGAAGGCGGCGAGTCGCGGGCCGTTCAGGGCTTCGGCGAGGGCCATGAGGCGGTCGGGATCGTACTGCTCGTTGGCGTCCAGCGTCGCCACATATCCCGGCGCGGAGGCGGCAAGGATGGCGGCGATCTTCTCCAGCCGGGCGATGTCGGCGGCGAAGTCTCCACCGATCTTGATCTTGAAGAAGGCGAGCCGCGCCGCCGCGATTTCGGCGGCGAGGCCGTGCGGGCCGTCGAGCGGGTCCATGAGGCCCATGGTGTGGCGCAGCGCGACGGCCGGGGCGGGCACGAGCGCCGCGAGGAAGGCGCCGATCTGCCCGGCGGTGAGGTCCGGCGACAGCCGTGCGTCGAGGCCCATCACGTTGGCCTTGAGGCCGGCGACGAGGCCGAGCCCCATGGCGCGCAGCAGCGCGTCCAGCACCGCCTTGTCGAGGAGCGCCGGGCCGAAGCCGGCGGCCAGCGGCGGCACGCTCTCCCGCTTCCCCCACATGAGGATGGGCGCCCGCGCCGCCACCGACAGGCCGAACGCGCTGGCCGGCAGCGCATTGGCGTAGATGCGCGCGGCCTGGGCGAGGCCCCGGCGCAGGTCGTCCACCGTGTGGAGCGGGCTTTTCGCCGGCGCCTTGTCGAACCAGCGTGGCATCATCATCTCGGCGGCCATGCCGGTCGCCGGGCCAAAGCCCTCCACTTCCGCCGCCACCTTCACGAAGGCCTGCGGCGCCGTCTCCACCACCGAAGGGCCGAAGCGGAACGGACGGACGAAGGGCATCAGCCGCTCGCCGATCTCCACCTCGCGGATGGTGACGCGCGGAAAGGGCATGTTCGTCCTCTCAATCCTCTGAAGCCTGAGACTTCAGTCCAGATGGCCCTGGGCGTAGAAATGGCCGCGGATGGTCTTGGCGAGTTCGGCGAACACCGGGCTCGCCATCATGTCGAGCGAGCGCGGGCGGGGCAGCGGCACGTCATAGATGGCGGCCACCGAGCCGGGGCGATCGGTCATCACCACCACCCGGTCGGCGAGGAAGATCGCTTCCGGGATGGAGTGGGTGATGAGCAGGATGGTCTTGCCGGTCTCGTACTGGATGCGCTGGAGTTCCAGGTTCATCTTCTCGCGCGTCATGGCATCGAGCGCGCCGAACGGCTCATCCATGAGCACGATCTTGGGATCGTGGACCAGCGCCCGGCAGATGGCGGCGCGCTGCTGCATGCCGCCGGAGAGCTGCCAGGGATACTTGTTCTCGAAGCCGTTGAGCCCCGCCGTCTTGAGCAGCTGGCGAGCGCGCTCCAGATGGCTCGCGCGGTCGAGCCGGCGCACCTCCACCGGCAGCATCACGTTGCGCAGCACATTGCGCCAGGCGAGCAGGACGGGGCTCTGGAACACGATGCCCACATCGTCCGGCGGCTCGGTCACGGCCTTGCCGTCGATGAGGATTTCGCCCGCCGAGGCCGGGATGAGGCCGGCCACCAGCTTCAGCAGCGTGGACTTGCCGCAGCCTGAGGGGCCCACCACGCAGATGAACTCGCCCTCGGTGATGTCGAGGTCCATGGGCTTCAGCGAGGGCACCTCGCCGTCGCGGGTGCGGTAGGTCTTGGCGAGGCCGCGGATGTCGATGAGGCGGCGGCGGGCGGAGGGGCCCTCATTGCGGGCGATCACGCGCAGGGTGTGGGGTCTGGCCATGGCGCCCTCCTCAGACGGTGACGAAGGCGTCATGGCGCTGGCTCGCATGCCACGGGACCACGAGGCGTTCCACCAGATCGATCACCCAGAACAGCACCACGCCGATGAGCGCGAGCACGATGAGGGCGGCGAACATGGTGGGCAGCTCGAAATTGCCGATGGAGCGCTGGAGCACGAAGCCGAGGCCGGAATTCGAGCCCACGAACTCGCCCACCACCGCACCGACCACCGCCAGCGTCACCGACACCTTCAGGCCGGCGAAGATGGCCGGCATGGCGTGGGGCAGGCTCACCATGGCGAAGGTCTGGAGCCGCGAGGCCTTCATGGAGCGGGCGAGGTCGCGCATGTCCGCCTCCACCGACTTGAAGCCCTGGACCCCGGCCACCACCACCGGGAAGACCCCCAGCAGGAAGGCGGAGATCACCTTCGGCACGATGCCGAAGCCGAACCACACCACGAACAGCGGCGCGATGGCGACCTTCGGGATGGACTGGGAGAACACCAGCAGCGGGTAGAGATAGGCCTCGATGGTGCGCGATCCGGCGATCAGCATGGCGAGCGGAATGCCGATGGCCGCCGAAAGCGCGAAGCCGGCCAGCGTCGCGATGGTGGTCGGCACCGCCTCGCGCGCCAGCATGGCGCCGTCATTGCGGAAGGCGATCATCACGTCCCACGGGGTGGGGATGAGATAGGCCGGGATCTGGAAGAGGCGGACCGAAAGGTCCCAGATTACGATGAGGATCACCAGCAGCCCGACCGGCCGCGCCCATGGGGCGTCGATGACGGCGAGCACGGGATTCCTGTGGCGCGGCGACGCCATGCGGCTTCCTCCCTTTTGCGTTTTGTCCCGGCCAGGACTCTGCGGTCCCGTTTTAACTAACTAGTGAATTACATTTCCCGCGCGGCCCGTTGTCAAGCCCATGCCGGTGCGCTGAAGCGGCACCGAGGTAGCGCGGGCGCCGCTTTTTCCGCTCCTTTTCTTGCCGCACTGCAGCGCAAGCCTTGAGCCGCCGGCCCTTTCCCGCTTATCTCGGTAGGGGAGGCTTCCACGATGCCGCGTCGCTGTCCAGACACACGGGCGAGACCGCCCCTTGGCCGGAAGGGCTGAGCGGTGCGCCTCGTCTGCCTGCCCCATGCCGGCGGCTCCGCCGTGCTCTACCGCACCTGGAAGGCCGCGCTCCTCGGCCTCGCCACCGTGGACAGCCCGGAGCTGCCCGGACGCGGCAGCCGCCACGGCGCGCCGGTGCCGGCGAGCCTTGCGGCGCTCGCCGAGGACATCG
>JAYSCE010000036.1:3397-3691 GCA_041915035.1 Xanthobacter sp. | reverse complement strand
ATGTGCCGGTGATGCTCTACGGCCATTCCATGGGCGCCCTGCTGGCCTTCGAGACAGCGCGGGCGCTGGCCCGCCACGGCGTCGGCGTGGCCGGGCTCGTGCTCTCCGGCCGGGCGGCGCCGCACCTGCCGTTTCCCCGGCAGAACCGGCACCTGATGAGCGATGCCGCGCTCATCGAGGAGCTGAAGCGCTTCGGCGGCACGCCGGAGGTGCTGTTCCGCCGCCCCGACATCCTCGCCATGACACTACCGGCGCTGAAGGCGGACTTCCGCATGGTGGACACCTACGACTTCG
>JAYSCE010000036.1:0-3387 GCA_041915035.1 Xanthobacter sp. | reverse complement strand
GCGCGCTCGTCTACGCCGAGCCGCTCGACCCGGCGGTGATCCTCGGCGGCGCGGACGATCCCGCCACCCCGGAGCCGAGCCTTCATGCGTGGCGCGAGGTGATCTCCGGCCCCGTGGCGGTGGAGGTGTGGCCCGGCGGGCATTTCTTCGTGCGCGAGGACGAGGAGCGCCTTCTGACCCTGCTCAAGCGCACCCTCTCCACCTGGCGCGCCGCGCGTGCCTGATGCCTGCTCTCTGCTGGAGGCCGCGCGGCTGGCGCCGGGCGCGAGCCTCGTCGCCATCGCGCGGGTCTTCGATGCCCTCGTCAATCCCGACCTCTCCATCACTTTGCCGCCTGACGAGGCCGCCCGCATCGCCCGCCATGTGAAGGCCGACGACCGCGCCGCCCGCACCGCCGCCTGGAGCCTCGCGCGCACCCTGCTCGGCGCCGCGCTCGGCCGCGCGCCGGCAGATGTGCCGGTGGCCCGCGGGACGAACGGACGGCCGGGGCTCGATATGGCGTCGGATCTCGACTTCAACCTCACCCATTCGGGCGGCTGGGTGGCGGTGGGGCTGGCGCGCAGCGGCACCATCGGCGTCGATGTGGAAAAGGCGCGCGGGCTCGATCTGTGGACCCGCCTCGCCCCCGATTTCATGCACGAGGACGACCGCGCCCGCTGGTCGGCCCTCCCCGAGCCCGGTCGCGCCGCGTCCGCCCTACGCCAGTGGTGCGGCAAGGAGGCGGTGCTGAAGGCGACGGGCGAGGGCCTTGCCGGCGACGCCCGCGGCGTGCGCCTGCCCGAGGGCGGCGGCCTTGTGGTGCGCACCAACCGCGCCTTCCTGACCGGCAGCGGCGATCTGCCCACCGCGGCCTATGCCTTCGCCGTGGACGTGGAGGCGCCCCTGCTCTTCCTCTCCGCCGGGGCGGGGTGGGAGCGCATCACGGGCTGAGGCCCCAGCGCGGCCGTTGTCGCCCCATCGCACGAATGCGCTAGCATGGCCGTGAGCGATCCGGCGTCACCGGGTCCATGGCGCGGAGGGGGACCATGCCAAGCAACACACAGACGGGCGGTGCGCCCGGCGGGAGCCTCGCCGACCGGCTGGCGGCCCTGTGGGATCATCTGGGGCTGGAAGCCGCTCATGTGGCAACGCAGATGCCGGGCAGTCTCGCCGGCTTCGCGGCGGCCCATCCGGCGCGCATCGCGGGTCTGCTGTTTCACGAACCGATAGGGTGCGAGCCCGCGGCCTTCACGGCCGTCGCCGACCGCCTGACGGTGCTCGCCGGGGATGGCGGCACATCCTCCCAGATCGCCGCCGTGGTCGCGGCCGCCCTGCCCGAGAGCCGCAGGCGCGTCCTCGAAAATTATGCGCAGCCGGGATGGGCCGACCATGTGCGCGACCGCACGGACGCGGTGGTCGGCGCCCTGAAGGACCTGCCGGGAGCGGCCAGCACGCTCGCCCGCGCCCCCGAAAGCGGCGCCCATGCCGGCATCAGCTACGACATCCGGGGATCGGGGCCGGCGCTGGTGCTCTTCCCCCTCTTCCTCGCCCCCACCCAGTGGGACGCGGCGCTGCCCCGCCTCGCCGAGGATTTCACCGTGATCCGGCTGGGCGGCGCCCATCTCGGCGGGGTCTCCCTGCTGGAGGACCGCGCATCGAGCCCCAGCTATCGCGGCATGTTCGGGACGCTGCTCGACATCATCGACCCCGCCCCGGAGGATCACGTGCTCGACGTGGGCGCGGGCTCCGGCGCGCTGGCGCGCATGGCCGCCCCGCGCGTGGGCCATGTCACCGCATGCGATCTCAACGCCTACATGGTGCGGGAGGGGGCGGACCTCGCCGCGCAGGCCGGCCTGTCGGACCGGATCACCTTCCGCGAAGCGAATGCCGAGCAGCTGCCGTTCGCGGACGCCAGCTTCGACCATGCCTACAGCGTGACGGTGCTGGAAGAGTGCGACGCCGACCGCGCCATCGCCGAGCTGATCCGGGTGGTGAAGCCCGGCGGGCGCGTCGGCGTCATCGTCCGCGCCATCGACGGCCGGCACGTCTTCAGCGCCGATCTGCCCGATGCCATCCGCGCCAAGGTGGAGGTCGTGCCGCCCATGGTGTCCCCCGGTGGCGTCGCCGACGCGAGCCTCTACCAGCGCATGCGGGCGGCGGGGCTTGAGGGTCTTGTGCCCTGCCCGGCCATGCCGGCCTTCGAGAACGGCACCGGCTTCTGGCGCTTCATCGTCGGCCGGCTGGAGCCGCGCCTTTCGGCCGAGGAGCTTGGCGACTTCCGTGCGGCCCTCGCGACAGCCGAGGCCGAGGGCAAGCTGTTCGTCACCTTCCCCCATCACGGGGTGGTGGGCACGAAGCCGGCCTAAAGCTGCCGGTTCAGGTTCTCGGCGAAGGAGAGGATGTGGGCGCGGGTGGCCTGCTCGGCGGCATCGGCATCGCGGGCCGCCAGCGTGTCGACGATGGCGGCGTGCTCGTCCACCACACGGCGATGGTGCGCGACGTCCCGCAGGGAGACGAACCACACGCGCTGCGCCCGCTCGTGCAGGTTCCGCAGGATCTCGCCCAGTACCGGATTGCGGGCGCCGCCGGAAATGGTGAGGTGGAATTCGCGGTCGAGAGCCATCAGCTCGGTGATGTCCCCGTCCCCGGCGGCGGCGGAGCCCCGGCGCACATTCTCCTTCAGTGCGGCGATGACGCTTGCATCCGCCCGCTCGGCGGCGAGACGGGCGCAGAAGCTCTCATTGAGGAGGCGCACCTCCACCATGTCGCGCACCTCGTCCTGCGAGATGGGGCGCACGATGATGCCCTTGCGCGGCAGCACCTCCACGAGGCCGTCGCGCATGAGCCGGTCAAAAGCCTGGCGCACCGGCGTGCGGCCGAGGCCGAGGGAGGCCGCCACCTGCGCCTCGCTCAGCGCCTCGCCGGGGCGGAACACGCACATGATGATGCGCTGCTTGATGGCCTCGTAAGCGGTGTCACGCAGGGAGCGGACCTCGAGGCGCCCTTGCGCCGGCCCGGCCTCGGCCGGCACCTCCTGATCCATGTCGCGCGCATCGAGCTGCATGGCGCCCCCTCCCCCCTTGCCTTGTGTTGCCCCCCCGCTCAACCGGCGATGGGCAGCACGGTCACGTCATAGCCGTGGCGGATGGTCCGGCCCAGCACCGGGTCCTCGATCTCGAACTCGAACCGCACGGCGGGGCGGATGCCGCCGATGGCCGCCAGCGTGCCGCAGAACATGGCTGTGCCGTCGCCAAAGCCCGGCGCATAGCCGGCGATGATCTCCTCCGGCGGCAGCATCGCCGCCACGGAGCCTTGCTGGTAAAGCACACGCGCACCGTCGATGACGGCATAGGAGCGGATGAGCAGGCTGTCCCAGTGCGGCAGCACCTCGTCCAGCGCCCAGAGGTC
>JAYSCE010000035.1:3874-15227 GCA_041915035.1 Xanthobacter sp. | reverse complement strand
CCTGATCCACGTCGATCACGCCCGTATGCTTCTTGGCCCGGAAGCCCATGAGCCCGCCCAGCGCATCGCCGGCGAGGTCCACGCCCAGCGCGATGCCGCCCGCCGCCACGTCCGGGCTCGCCGCATCGACGAGGCATTCGGCGGACTGGAGGTTCAGCAGCTCCAGATCGGACAGTCGCGAGACGCCGCGCCGGAACCGCACCTGCGACAGGCGCGAGCCGGTGCGCACGAGAATGGGGAAGGTGCGCGGCGAAATTTCCAGATAGAGCGGGCCGTTATAGCCGGCCGGGATGGTGTCGAAGGCCCGCGCTCCGTCGGTGATGACGCGCACGAACACGTCGAGCCGCCCGGTGGAGCTTTTGGGATTGGCGGCGGCGGCAAGGTCTGCCGGCAGCTTCAGCCGCTCGAACAGTTCGACCAGATAGACGCAGCCGGTTTCCAGCACCGCACCCTTGGTGAGGTCGAAATCGTGCAAGGCGAGGTCGCCCAGACGCTCCTTCACCGAGACGCCCGCGCCCGGCAGGAAGCTCGCGCGCACCCGCCATGCGGTGCGGCCGAGGCGCAGGTCCAGGCTCGCCGGCTGGATCTGGTCATCGTCCAGCGCCTTGCGGCAGGCGATGGCGCCGGACGCCTTCAGCGCCCCGATCGCCTCAGCGGGCAGAATGCCGGGCTTCAGATGCTCCGTGGCACGCACCGTCATATCCGCTTTCCCGTCCTTTTTGTTCGATTTACCGGACGGAGCCCTTGACGCCAAGGGGGCCCCGCTCTTTAGTGCGGCCGTGGAGAATTTGAGCCGGCCGGCTTGCAGCCACGTTAAACAACCATGCTAAAAGGCCGGGGAGACGACAAGGCAAGTCCGTCTGTGCAGCACCTTGATCTGCGCCTGCGGCGAACGTCCTGTCTGGTCCCCTCGGCCTCCCCCCTCGGAGACCGTCATGTCCGTGGCGCCCAAGCCCACCCCCCGGTTCGTCCCCCGCGATCCCCTTACACTCCACCCGGAAACACGGCTAGTCCATGGCGGGACGACGCGCTCCCCCTTCGGCGAGACCTCCGAGGCGCTCTTCCTGACGCAGGGCTTCGTCTATGACGACGCCGAAAGCTGCGAGGCGCGGTTCAAGGGCGAGGATCCCGGCTTCGTCTATTCGCGCTATTCCAACCCCACCACCGCCATGTTCGAAGAGCGCATGGCGCTGCTCGAAGGGGCAGAAGCGGCCCGTGCCACCGCGTCGGGCATGGCGGCGGTGAATGCCGCGCTGCTGTGCCAGCTCTCGGCCGGCGACCATGTGCTCGCCGCCCGCGCCCTGTTCGGCTCCTGCCGCTGGATCCTCGAGGACTTCCTCCCCCGCTTCGGCGTCGAGACCACGCTCATCGACGGCGGCGACCTCGACGCCTGGAAGGCAGGGGTGAAGCCGAACACCAAAATCCTGTTCCTGGAAAGCCCCACCAACCCGACGCTGGACCTCATCGACATCGCGGCGGTGGCGGAGATCGCCCACGCGGCCGGCGCGCGGCTGGTGGTGGACAATGTGTTCGCCACCCCGCTCCTCCAGCATCCGTTCGAGCTGGGGGCGGACGTGGTGGTCTATTCCACCACCAAGCATGTGGACGGACAGGGCCGCTGCCTCGGCGGGGTGATCCTCTCCTCCAAGCAGTTCGTCACCGACCACCTGCAGACCTATCTGCGCCAGACTGGCCCCTCCATCTCCCCCTTCAACGCCTGGATCATGCTGAAGGGGCTGGAGACGCTGGCCCTGCGCGTGGAGCGGATGCAGGCGAGCGCGGGCAAGGTGGCCGATGCCCTCGCCGCCCTGCCGGGCGTGGAAAAGGTGATCTATCCCGGCCGGGCCGATCATCCCCAGGCGGAACTGGCGAAGCGGCAGATGAAGGGCGGCGGCACCCTCGTGACCTTCGTGGTGAAGGATGGCAAGGAGGGCGCCTTCCGCTTCGCCAACGCCCTTCGGCTCATCCGCATCTCCAACAATCTCGGCGATGCGAAGAGCCTCATCACCCATCCTGCCACCACCACGCACCAGCGATTCACGCCGGAGACGCGGGCGGAGATGGGCATTTCCGACGGCCTGCTGCGCCTGTCGGTGGGCCTCGAGCACGCCGACGACCTCATCGCCGACCTTGCCGGCGCCGCCGAAGCCTTGTGATTGCAGGCATGGTGCGGCGCCGACCACCGCGCCGCACCATGTCCTGTTGCGTGCAGGCGACAACGCAGGTTCACTATGCGCCCGCGGGAGCATTTTCTCCCGCGGTGTGGGGAGGTCGAGCGGGTATGTACCGCGCCATCACTCGGAATATTCAGGTGACTGCGACGCCGCGTTATGTGGCCGAGCGGTCTGAGCCCGACCAGGGCCGTCATTTTTGGGCCTATACGATCGAGGTGGCCAATTTGGGCCAGGAGACGGTGCAGCTCAAGGCGCGCCACTGGATCATCACCGATGCCAACGGCCGCACCGAGGAAGTCCACGGTGCCGGCGTCGTCGGCGAGGAGCCGACCCTGCCGCCCGGCGGCCGGTTCGAATACACGAGCGGGGTGCCGCTCAACACGGCCACCGGCATCATCCGTGGACGCTATGAGATGGTCACCGACACGGGGGAGGCCTTCTCCATCGAGATTCCGGCCTTCTCGCTGGACGTGCCGGACGTGCGCCGCGTCCTCAACTGACCGCATCCATCCGCCCGGCGAAGGCCGGGCGGGACGATTTCAGCTTCAGCCTTTCAGCTTTAGCCATTTCATAGCCCCTGTCCTTTATTGAGGTTGCGGCGAACCGGGCGAGAGGGGAGATCATGCACGCGGGCATTCCCACCGTGGAGGCCGAGGCCGTATCGGTCCTCAGCCTGCGCCCGGTCGCGGCCACGCTCGGCATCCTGCTCGCCATCCTCGGCGCCGCCATGCTGGCGCCGGCCGTGGTCGACTTCGCCGCCCGCGCCAACAGCCGGGAGACCTTCGCGGGCGCTGCCTTCGTCGGCTCGGCGGCCGTCACCATCTTCGTCGGCGTCCTCCTGTGGATGACCGGCCGCGGCCAGCTCACCCGCAAGCTCGACCTGCGCCAGGCCTTCCTGCTCACCACATCGGTCTGGGTGGTGCTCTCGGTGTTCGCCGCTTTGCCGCTGATGTGGGGGCCCTCCCGCCTTTCCTTCACGCGGGCCGTGTTCGAGAGCATGTCCGGCCTCACCACCACCGGCGCCAGCGTCATGTCGGGGCTCGATGCCATGTCGCCGGGCATCCTGCTGTGGCGGGCACTGCTGCACTGGTTCGGCGGCATCGGCATCATCGCCATCGCCATCGCCGTCATGCCGGTGCTCTCCATCGGCGGGATGCAGCTGTTCCGCACCGAATCCTCGGACAAGTCCGACAAGTTCCTGCCGCGGGCCGGCAGCATCGCCAAGCGCCTGCTGCAGGCCTATGTGCTGCTCACGATCATCTGCGCCGGGTGCTATCTGGCGGCGGGCCTCAAGCCGTTCGATGCGGTGACGCTCGCCATGTCCACCTTGTCGAGCGGCGGCTTCGCCAATTCGGATTCCTCGCTCTCGGTGTTTGCGAACCCGGCGGTGGACTATGTTGCCATCGTCTTCATGCTCGCCGCCGCCCTGCCCTTCCCGCTCTATGTGCGGGCCCTGTCGGGCGATGCGAGCCGGCTGTTCACCAATCCCGAGGTGCGGGTCTTCCTCGCCATCGTCGCCACCTTCACGCTGCTGTCCTTCGCCCAGCAGAGCCTGCAGGGCATCGCCAGCGGCGAGACGGCGCTCAGGAACGCCCTGTTCACGGTCAGCTCGCTCATCTCCACCACCGGATTCATGTCCGTGGACTACACGAACTGGGGCCCCCTCTCGGATTCCCTCTTCTTCGTGCTGATGTTCCTCGGCGGCTGCACCGGCTCCACCTCGGGCGGGCTGAAGGCGCTGCGTCTCGCCATCACCGCCAAGGCCATCCGCCAGCACCTCAAGCGCATCTCGTTCCGGGCCGGCATCTTCCCCATCCGCTACGGCGGGGCGCCGGTGGCGGACGACGTGGTGGGCTCGGTGCTGTCCTTCGTCTTCCTGTTCCTGCTCACCTTCTTCCTGGTGGGCGTGGCGCTGAACGTGATGGGCCTCGACCTGCGCACCGCCTTCTCGGCGGCCATCGCCTGCCTCGCCAATGTGGGGCCGGGCCTCGGGCCGGTGGTCGGGCCGGTCTCCAATTTCGGCGGCCTGCCCGATCCTGCCCTGTGGCTGCTCACCGGGGCCATGATGCTGGGGCGGCTGGAAATCCTCACCGTGCTGGTGCTGTTCATGCCGCGCTTCTGGGTGCGCTGAGGCGCCCGCTCGTCAAAAGTGAGCCATGTATCCACCGTCCACCGCCAGGATCTGGCCGGTGACGTAGGAGGCCGCCGGCGAAGCGAGGAACACCGCCGCGCCCGCCACCTCCTCCGGATGCCCCCAGCGGCCGAGCGAGGTGCGACGGGAAAGCCATTCCCGCAGCGTCTGGTCGCGCGACTGCGCCCCATTGGCCGCCGTGAGCATGTAGCCGGGGGCGATGGCGTTCACCGTGATGCCGTGCGGGCCGAGATCGGCGGCGAGCGCGCGGGTCAGCGCCTCCAGCCCCCCCTTCGCCGTGGTGTAGGCCGCATCCCCGGCGCGGGAGAGCGGACCGGCGATGGAGGTGATGTTGATGATGCGCCCGCCCGCCTTGCGCGCCACCATGCCCCGCGCCACCTGCCGGGTGAGGTGGGCGGGGGCGAGGAGGTCCACCTCCACCAGCCGGCGGAAATCGGCATCCTCCATGTCGAGGAAGGCGCGGCGGTCGCGGGCACCGGCATTGTTGACGAGGATATGGATGGGCGGGGCCTTGGCCAGGACCGCATCCACAGCCGCTTTGTCGAACACGTCGAGCAGGAAGGGTTCGGCCTTGCCGCCCTTGCGGATGATGGCGGTGACGGCCGCGCCGAGCCGCTCGGCATGGCGACCGTTCACCAGCACATGGGCGCCGGCCTGGGCCAGCGCCAGCGCCATCTCGAAGCCGAGGCCAGAGGCCGAGCCGGTGACGAGGGCGGTCTGTCCATCAAGGGCGAAAGGGTGGGTCACGGCGGGGCTCCGGGGTTTGTCGCCCCTGCCTACCGCTCCCGGCGCATTCAGGCCAGCAGATAGCCAGTGAGCGCGCCGCAGATGGCAAGGGCGAACAGCCCGCCGTCATGCAGCGCCAGCGCGAGGCGGCTCGGCTGGCCGGACTGGTAGATCCACGCCGTCGCGCCCACCGTGGCCACCGACCAGCCGGCGCCGACGCAGATCAGCGCCGCCGTGATGCTCTCCGGCGTCGCGAGCCGCTGGAGCGGCACGCCGATGGCGACCAGCACGACGCCCGTCAGCGCGATCGCCAGCGGCGGCAGGCGATCCCCCGCGAGGGCCAGCGGCACGGCCGGCGCATACATGGCCGCCACGTGCAGAGCGATGAAACCGAACACCGCCGCCCCGCCGATGCCGCAGCCCACCAGCGCCAGCGGCGCGCCGGACATGACGGCGTTCATGCCGAACCAGGCGATTCCGGCGACCACGGTCGGCCAGACGATGGCCGAGAGCGGCGCCGTTACCTTGGGGCGGAAAGCGGAATTGGGATCGTCCGCCAGCATCACCGCGACGCCCAGCGAGCAGGTATGCGCCAGCGCTGCCAGCGCCGCGGCGCCGACGAGGAAGAAAGGCGCGGCGAGGCTTTCGGCGAAACTCGCGAGCGTCGGCCCAGCCACGGCGGCAAGGAGGCCGCCCGCCAGCACCCCGGCCGTGGCGGCAGCGGGCCGCCCGCTCGCGGCGGCGGCCTCGTGCCGGTAGAAGAAGGAGAAGCCCTGCGCCATGCCGAGCCACAGGGCACCGAGGCAGGCCCAGGCGAACTGCCGCTGGATCAGCGCCGCCACCAGCAGCGCGCCGCCGGCGATGCCCACCGAGGCGCCGAGGGCAAAACCGGTGCGCCGGCCGAAGGCATCGCGCAGGAAGGACGCCGGAAAGGAAGCGAGCGCCGCGCCGAGCAGCAAGGCGGCGAACGGCCAGGTGACGAGCTCCGGCCGGGGCGCCAGTTGCGCACCGGCGAGCGGGAGCGCGGCGGAAGCCACCGTCTGCGCCAGCACGGCGAAGGCGAAGCCCACCGCGAGGCCGAAGGTGGAGACCGCACGCGGGCCGTTGTCATTGGCCGGGGCGTCGAGCTGCGGGTCGCAGACGCAGACCAGCATGCCCGCACGGGGCTCGGGAGCGGGCGCGGCGCGCCTCACGAGCGGTGCCTTTCCGGTGCGGCGGTGGAAGGGGGTCTTGCGCTCTCCGGCAGGTCGTCGTCGGACAACACCCGGACGGCGGCGCCGTCGAGGTCGTCATACTGCCCGCTCTTGAGGCTCCACAGAAAGGCGAACAGGCCGCCGAGGCCGAGCAGCAGCGCGAGGGGCACGAGATAGACGAGGACGTTCACGCCGCCACCTCCGTGAGCGCGCCGGCATCACCCGTCGCGCTGTCGTCCCCCACCGCCTCTTCCTTGCGCCCGGGACGGGCCGCGCGCAAGGCGTTCACGGTCACAAGGATGGAAGAGCCGGACATGGCGAGCGCCGCCACCAGCGGCGTCACGAAGCCGGCGATGGCGAGCGGCACGGCGATGAGGTTGTAGCCGACCGCAATGGCGAGGTTCTGCCGCATGAGCCGGGCCGCCGTGCGGGCGCCATCCACCGCCGCCAGCACCGGCCACAGGCGGCGGCCGAGGAAAACCGCGTCGGCATGGGCCTGCGTGACCGCCGCGCCGCTCGCCGGCGAGAGGGAGACAGTGGCAGCCGCGAGGGCCGGCGCGTCGTTGAGGCCGTCGCCGACCATCAGCACGCGGCGGCCCTGGGCCTTGAGGGCGTCCAGCGCGGCGATCTTGTCGGCGGGCTTCAGGCCGGCCTCGGCCGCGACGATGCCGAGCGCCTCCGCCACCGGAGCCACCGCCGCCGGCCGGTCGCCCGAGAGGATGCGCACGTCAAGGCCGCGGGCCTTCAGCTCGGCCACCACCTCCCGCGCATCCGGCCGCAGCGCCTGGGCGACGCCCATGACGAGCACCTTCTCGCCGTGGCGGAAGGCGATGAGGGAGGCATCCGTGGGCAGATCGGCGGGGGCCGCGGCCTCGCAGAAGGACAGGCTGCCGAGGCGGGCGCGACGGCCGTCGATGATCGCTTCGACGCCCTGCCCGCTCACCTCGGTGACGTGCTCCAGCGCCGGCCCCTTCGCTCGCGCGGCGATGACGCCGGCGAGGGGGTGCCGGCTCGACAGGGCCAGCCGGCCGGCCAGCGCCACCAGCTCGGGATCGGCACCGCGCGGCAAGGCCAGCGCCGGCTCGGGCAGGGTCAGGGTGCCGGTCTTGTCGAAGACGACCGTATCCACCGCAGCGAGCCGCTCCAGCATGTCGCCGGCATTGATGAGGAGGCCGGCGCGGAACAGCCGGCCGGTCGCCGTCACCTGCACCGCCGGCACGGCGAGCGCGAGCGCGCAGGGGCAGGTGATGATGAGCACGGCCACCGCAATCATCACCGCGTCGTGCAGCCCGGCCCCGGCAAAGAGCCAGCCGATGGCCGAAACGAGGGCGGTGAGGTGCACCATGGGCGCATAGAGCCGGGCCACCCGGTCGGCGAGGCGCACATAGGCGCCCTTTTCGGCCAGCGCGCCGTCGAGCAGGCGCTGCACGTCGTCCACCAGCGTGTTCTCGCCGCCGGCGGTGACGGTGAGGTGCAGCGCGCCCTCCCCGTTCAGGCTGCCGGCATAGACATGGTCCCCGGCCTTCAGGGCGCGGGGCAGCGTCTCGCCGGTGACGAGGCTTTCGTCCACGGCCGAGAGGCCGGAAGCGACCACGCCGTCCGCCGCCACCCGCTCGCCCGGATGGACGAGGATGGTGTCGCCCGGCTGGAGCGCCTGCACCGGCACCAGCACGGGCACGCCGTCCGCGCCCAGGCGATGAGCCATCTCGCCCCGGAGCGCCGCGATGTTGCCGGCGGTGGCGCGCGTGCGCCGACGCGCCTCGTGGTCGAGGTAGCGGCCGGCGAGGAGGAAGAAAAGCAGCATGATGGCGCTGTCGAAATAAGCGTGCGGCTGGCTCATGGCCGTTTCCAGCACGCTCATGCCCAGCGCCAGCGTGACGCCGATGGTGATCGGCACGTCCATGTTCAGCCGGCCGGAGCGGATGGCCCGCACGGCGCTCTGGAAGAAGGGCTGGCCGGCATAGGCGGCCGCCGGCAGCGCGATGAGCGCGGAAATCCAGTGGAAGAAGTCGCGCGTCTCGGGGGTGATGTCGGTGACGTTGCCCGACCACACCGAGACCGACAGCAGCATGATGTTCATGGCCGCGAAGCCGGCGACGCCGAGGCAGCGCAGCAACCAGCGGGCATGCCGCGCCTCGCTCTCCTCCGCCCGGCCGGCGAAGGGATGGGCGCGGTAGCCGAGCGCTTCCAGCTGCCCCACCACGCGATCCGGCGACGTGCCTTCCGACCAGGCGACGGTGAGGCGGTGGGTCGAGTAGTTGAGGCGGGCGCGCACCACGCCGGGCAGCGCCTTCACCCCGTTCTCGATCTCGCCGATGCACGCGGCGCAGTCGATGCCGTCGATGGCGAGACTCATCTGCGCCAAGCCGTCCTCGGACGTGCCGACGAAGATGGAATAGTCGATCGCCTCAGACATCTTCAGGTCCCCGGGGGCTGCAGGGAGGGGTGCGGGCTCAGCCCGCGGCACGGATCACACCGTGCCATGAAATAAAGTGAGTACGACAGGCCGGCGGCGCGACGAACCGCCCAGCCTCTCGTACTCAAGGCACGGGCGGCACTGGACGGTAGCCGCCCGGCAGTCTCGATGCCGCCTCGGGAGGCCCGGAGGATGCCGGATGCCCGTTCAAGCGGCTTACGGAAGCTGCACCCGATTCTTGGACCGGAAGACCCGTTCGCCGCCTTGCGCAAAATCAATCACCAGATCCCACTGGCCGGCACCGGCCTGGGTGCGGGCGCGGTAGCGGCCCTCGCCCAGCGGCTCGAGGTCCAGCACCACGTCGCGGCGGGCGTCGGTGGGGTGGGCGAGTTCGCCGTCGGCGACGAGGTTGGTGAGCGGCTTTCCGGCGCCATCGCGGACCACGATGTTGATCTCGCGCGCGCCCCCGCCGGGCGACGTAAAGGCCACGTCCACCTTCCAGTGCATGGCCGCCTGCCGCTCCGCCGCCTG
The DNA here is from genome assembly GCA_041915035.1 of Xanthobacter sp. GTDB lineage: Bacteria > Pseudomonadota > Alphaproteobacteria > Rhizobiales > Xanthobacteraceae > Xanthobacter. Next base: position 6,035 of record JAYSCE010000035.1, on the reverse strand, counting down.
ATGCTCGGCGGTGAAGGCGAGGCCGGCCTTGTAAGAGCTTTCGGTCTCCACCCCCGCGAAGGTGGTGACGGCGAAGCGCGCCATGATGACGTTGACGCCGATGACCACGCCGAAGAAGGCGAGGAGAATGGCGAGCACCGCGCGGCCGGTCAGTTCGCGCGGTGCCTTCGGGGTGCTGGCGGCCGGGGCAGAGGCTCTAGCCATGGTGTGTTTCCCTTCCCTGCGGCCCCGATCAGGGGCCGATGAAATGGTCGGTGACGGAGGCAGCGAGGCCGGAGGCCTTGTCGCGGATGCGGAAGGTCACGGGCAGGGACGCCGAGGGCGGGAGCTTGTCGCTGGTGGTGACGAGCACGCGCACCTCCCGCGTCTGATCCGGGCCGACGGTGAGGCCGTCCGCATTGTCGCCGATCACTTCGATGCTGGCATCGGGAACGCCCTCCACGGAGAGGATGAACGTCCGTTCCTCCAGCTTCTTGTTGATGAGGCGGATGGTGTAGGCGTTGCGGATCGCGCCGCTCGAGAGCCGCACGAACAGCGGGTTGCGGTCATGGATGGCGGCGATGCCTTCCGTCGAGCGCCCGATCAGCGCGGTGAGCATGAGGCCCGAGACGAGGGCGATCAGCACCCCGTAGAGGATGGTGCGCGGGCGCAGGATGCGCTGCACGAACGGCTTGCCGGCGGCGCGCGCCTCGAGGTTCGCCTCGCTCTCGTAGGTGATGAGGTTCCCCGGACGGCCGATCTTGTGCATCACCGTGTTGCAGGCATCGATGCACAGCCCGCACTGGATGCAGGGCAGCTGGAGCCCCTGGCGGATGTCGACGCCCGTGGGGCACACCGCGACACACTGGCCGCAATCCACGCAGTCGCCCGCGGGCAGCCCCTTCTCGCGCAGCACGGCCGCCTTCTTCACCGAACCGCGGGGCTCGCCGCGATCGTAGAGATAGGTGACGTTGAGCGCGTATTCGTCGGTCAGCGCGGCCTGGATGCGCGGCCAGGGACACATATAGGTGCAGACCTGCTCCCGCATGTGGCCAGCGAGGGCATAGGTGGTGAAGGTCAGCACCGCGATGGACATGTAGGCCACGGCGGGCGCCTGGAAAGTGGCAAGCTCCACCACCAGGGTGGGCGCATCGGCGAAGTAGAGCACCCAGGCGCCGCCGGTCCACCACGCGATCAGCAGCCAGATGGAATGCTTCAGCGTCTTGTGCGCGAACTTGTCGATGGACCAAGGCTGGGCGTCGGCGATCATCCGCTCGCGGCGATCGCCCTCGATCAGACGCTCCACCGCCATGAACAGGTCGGTCCACACCGTCTGCGGGCAGAGGTAGCCGCACCACACACGGCCGGCCACCGCATTCATCAGGAACAAGATGAGCGCGGAGAGGATGAGGAGGCCGGCGACGTAGTAGAATTCCTGCGGCCAGATCTCGAGGAAGAAGAAGTAGAAGCGGCGGGCCGGAAAATCGATGAGCACGGCCTGGTTCGGCGCGTCCGGACCACGGTCCCAGCGCACGAACGGCAGCAGATAGTAGATACCGAGCGTGATCCCGAGCAGGACCCACTTGATGGTACGGAAGCGGCCGTGGACGCTCTGGGGATAAATCTGGCGCCGCGCCTCGTAGAGCGGGATGTCGTCGTCGCCGCTCACGACCACGGGGGCCTTCTTGTCCTCGGACTTGGTGGACAGGGCAGTCATCATCTTCACCGCGGTTCGCCGGTCAAGACGGACCGGCCATACGTCGGGGCCTTGCCCCTCGGGCGCAAATGCGGAGACCCCCGTCTCCGCTCTGCTGCACTACATTCATATCTTAGAATGTAGCCATGATCCCCAAAGCAAAAGGTCGCGCCGACGTTTGGTCGCGCGACCTTTTGGCATCTCCGCCCAGGCGGCTGTTCCGGACGCTGCGCGTGTCCGCCCGGAAGGCTGGCCGGTGGGCGTGTCCGGGGCGCGAGGCCCCGGACCGCAGGCTCAGCGTCCGCCGCCCAGCGAATGGACGTAGACGGTAAGAGCCTTGATCGTGGTCGGGTCGAGGCGTGCGTGCCAGGCCGGCATCACGTTGCCACGTCCATTGATGACACCATACTCGATGGTGGCCTTGTCGGAGCCATAGAGCCAGATGCCGTCGGTGAGGTTCGGAGCACCCATCTCCTGGTTGCCCTT
>JAYSCE010000035.1:0-3864 GCA_041915035.1 Xanthobacter sp. | reverse complement strand
GTGCTTGGGCGCCTTGACCTGCGAGGCGATCGCGGCTTCGCCTTCGCCACGGAGCCAGATGGCATCCGTCAGGTTCGGCGCGCCGAAGTCGCGGTTGCCCTTGCCGTCGTCGCCATGGCAGGCGGCGCAATTGGAGGCGAACACCTCCTTGCCCTTGTCGAAGTCCGCACCCGGCTTGGCGATGCCGGAGAGGGTGCGCACATAATCGGCGACCGCCGAGATTTCCGGCTTCTGCAGGATGCCGTCCTTGCCGAAGGCCGGCATGTTGCCCTGGCGGGTATCCGGATCGTTGGCGCGGATGCCATGCTCGATGGTCGTCTGGATTTGCTCCAGCGAACCGCCCCACAGCCAGTCGTCGTCATTGAGGTTGGGGAAGCCGGTGGCGCCGCCGCCACCCGCGCCGTGGCAGGGCGCGCAATTGTCGGCGAAGGCCACGCGCCCCTGCGCCCGGGCGAGGGAGAGCAGCGCCGGCGTCTGCTCGATCTGCTCGAGCGAGGCGTTGGCGAGCTTGGCCGCGCTTTCGGCCCGGACGGCCTTCAGGTCGGCGATCTGCACGGCCAGAGCCGAGCGCGAATGCCAGCCCAAAAGGCCCGGCGTCGCCGACGAGACCAGCGGCCAGGCCGGATACAGGATCCAGTAGCCGATGGCCCAGACGATGCAGGCGTACCACACCCACAGCCACCAGCGCGGCAGCGGGTTGTTCAGTTCGGAGATGCCATCCCATTCATGGCCGGTGGTCGAGACGCCGGTTGCCTGGTCGACCTTGCCGTGGGTGTCGTTGGTCGTGCTCACGAGATCAATCCTCTTTGAGCGGGATGTTGGCGGCGTCCTCGAATTCCTTCTTCCTCTCCTTGGAGGGCCAGAAGGCGTAAGCGACGACCAGCAGGAAGGCGACGACGAAGAGAACCAAGCCCCCCGTCTGGGCGAAGGCCGCGAGGCCGAGATAGGTGTCGTGCATCGATCACCTCACATTCGCCTGGTTGTCGTAGAGCTTGAAGTCGACGAGCGTGCCCAGCATCTGCAGATAGGCGATCAGCGCGTCGGCCTCGGTGAGTTCGCCCGGATTGCCGTCGTAGTCGCGACCCTGCGCCTTGGGATAGCGCTTCTGCAGGCCGTCGGCGTCGGCGGCGTCGGTGGTCGACTGGGTCTTCAGGTCGTCCTGCGCCTTGGCGATCATCTCGTCGGTGTAGGGCACGCCGAGAATCTGCTGGACCCGCATCTCCTCGCCGATGTGCTTGGCGTTGAGCTTGGTCTTCGCCAGCCAGGGATAGCTCGGCATGATGGAGGCCGGCACCACGGAGCGCGGGTTGTTCAGGTGCTCCACCTGCCAGAGGTCCGAATACTTGCCGCCGACGCGGGCGAGATCGGGACCGGTGCGCTTGGAGCCCCACTGGAACGGGCGGTCGTACATGCTCTCGGCCGCCAGCGAATAGTGGCCGTAGCGCTCCACCTCGTCGCGCAGCGGGCGGATCATCTGCGAGTGGCAGTTGTAGCAGCCCTCGCGGATGTAGATGTTGCGTCCCGCCAGCTCGAGCGGCGAGTAGGGACGCATGCCCTCCACCTTCTCGATGGTGCTCTTCAGGTAGAAGAGCGGGGCAATCTCGACGAGACCGCCGATGGCGATCATCACCAGGATGCCGAGCATCAGCCAGTAGGAGTGCTTCTCGAAGATCTGGTGCTTGGACCAGATGGAGGTGCCTTGGGTCGCCATGCTCGCCTCCTCACTCGGCCGCCTGCAGGGCGAGCTCGCGCTCGGCTGCGGTCTGGGGGGTGGTGATGGTCTTCCAGACGTTCCACGCCATGACGAGGGCGCCGGCCAGGAAGAGGATGCCGCCCAGGGCACGGATCACGTAGAGCGGGTGCATCGCCTCGACCGTCTCGATGAACGAGTATTCGAGGAAGCCCAGCTGCGTGTAGGCGCGCCACATGAGGCCCTGCAGGATGCCCGCCACCCACATGGAGGAGATGTAGAGCACGATGCCGAGGGTCGAGACCCAGAAGTGCCAGTTGATGGCCTTGACCGAATACATTTCGCGCTTGTTCCAGAGCCAGGGCACCAGGCAGTAGATGGCGCCGAAGGAGATGTAGGCGACCCAGCCGAGCGCACCGGAATGCACGTGGCCGATGGTCCAGTCGGTGTAGTGGCTCAGCGAGTTCACCGCCTTCACAGACATCATCGGGCCTTCGAAGGTGGACATGCCGTAGAAGGCGACCGCCACCACCATCATGCGGATGACGGGATCGGTGCGCAGCTTGTCCCAGGCGCCGGAGAGCGTCATGATGCCGTTGATCATGCCACCCCAGGAGGGCATCCACAGGATCACCGAGAAGGTCATGCCCAGCGTCTGCGCCCAGTCCGGCAGAGCCGTGTAGTGCAGGTGGTGCGGGCCGGCCCAGATGTAGATGAAGATCAGCGCCCAGAAGTGCACGATGGAGAGCCGGTAGGAATAGACCGGACGCTCTGCGCGCTTCGGAATGAAGTAGTACATCAGGGCCAGGAAGCCGGCGGTCAGGAAGAAGCCCACCGCGTTATGGCCGTACCACCACTGGAACATGGCGTCCTGCACGCCGGACCACAGGATGTAGGACTTCGGCGAGAAGACCGACACCGGAATGGTGGCGTTGTTGCCGAGGTGCAGCACAGCGATGGTGATGATGAAGGCGAAATAGAACCAGTTCGCCACATAGATATGCGGCTCGGTCCGCTTCAGCACCGTCACCAGGAACACCAGCAGGTAGGTGACCCAGACCACCGTCAGGAAGAGGTCCGAATACCATTCCGGCTCGGCGTATTCCTTGCCCTGGGTGATTCCCAGAAGGTAGCCCGTACCGGCGATGACGATGAAGAAATTGTAGCCCAGCATCACGAACCAGGGGGCGAGATCACCCGCAAGGCGCGCGCGCGAGGTCCGCTGCACCACGTAGAACGAGGTGGCGAGAAGCACGTTGCCGCCGAAGGCGAAGATCACCGCCGAGGTGTGCAGCGGCCGCAGCCGGCCGAAGGAAATCCAGGACAGGTCCAGATTCACCGCGGGGAAGGCAAGTTCCAGGGCCGCGATCACGCCCACCAGGAAGCCGGCGATGCCCCACACCACAGCGGCGATGGTGCCGAAGCGCACGACATCCATATTGTAGTTGGGCTTGCCGTCGATGAACTGCGGCACGTCGCCGGCCGGGCGGTTCATGTAGCGGTTGCCGATGGCGAACACCGCCGCGATGCTCGCCGCCGCGAACAGATAGGCGTGGAACGCATATTCCGGCGTGTAGGCCTTCGCCGCCACGACGATCGAGAACAGGGCGAAGAGGGAGAACACCCCGATGAGAGCGCCCTCACCCCACCTCAACGACTTCGCCGGGGGCTGAATTGGAGCTTGCAATGTTGTCATCTGTGGACCCTTCACGCCGGAGCGCAGAACTACACCCGGGGGACTAGGACGCAGATCAACGCCCTAGGACCGTTTTTCACCTTGACGCATGTCAAAGGCTATGCCCGTCGAAATACGGATGTGCGCTGTGGCGGGCCGTCGCAAGTTGCCAAGCCAAATGCCGCAGCGCAGCGGACATCAGGTCGCATAGCCTTCAAGCAAACGCTGGACGCGCGAGCCTGGAACGCCTCCAGGCTCCACCACATCACCCACTATTTTCCACAGGACGAAATCGGGCAAGCGGCAATGCTTCGCGGCCACATGCCGCACGGCTTTTAGTCCAGAGTTTGCCTGAATCTCGCCACGGCTATGGCCATCGCCACCAGCATCAGCACCACCAGCGCGCCCGCATCCGTGGTGAGGTCGGACATGCCCGAGCCCTTCAGGAGAATGCCGCGCACCATGCGCAGATAGTGGGTGAGCGGCAGCCCCTCGCCGA
>JAYSCE010000034.1:0-15635 GCA_041915035.1 Xanthobacter sp. | reverse complement strand
CGGCACCCTGTTCAACTCCGACTTCCTCGATGGCATGAGCGTGCCCGAGGCCAAGGAGGCGGTGGCCCGCCAGCTGGAGCGCTTCCGCGTCGAGGGCGAGCCGCAGGGCACCCGGCGGGTCAATTTCCGCCTGCGCGACTGGGGCATCTCGCGCCAGCGCTATTGGGGCTGCCCCATCCCGGTCATCCATTGCGACGATTGCGGCCCGGTGGGCGTGCCCCGCGACCAACTGCCCGTGGAGCTGCCGGACGACGTGACCTTCGACCGTCCCGGCAATCCGCTCGACCGCGCCAAGGCGTGGCGCGACGTGCCGTGCCCCAAATGCGGCAAGCCGGCCCGGCGCGAGACGGACACCATGGACACCTTCGTGGATTCGTCCTGGTATTACCTGCGCTACGCCTCGGACAATGTGGAGAAGCCGCTGGACAAGGCGGCGGTCTCCCACTGGCTGCCGGTGGACCAGTATATCGGCGGCATCGAGCATGCGATCCTGCACCTGCTCTATTCCCGCTTCTTCACCCGCGCGCTCAAGCATTGCGGCCGGGTGGACCTGGAGGAGCCGTTCGCCGGCCTCTTCACCCAGGGCATGATCGTCCACGAGACGTACAAGGATACCGAGGGCAAGTGGCTCTTCCCCGAGGAGGTGAAGCTCCTGGGCAACGGCAAGGCGGTGAAGATCGCCGACGGCTCGCCCGTCACCGTCTCCCCGCCGGAGAAGATGTCCAAGTCCAAGCGCAACGTGGTGGCGCCCGAGGTGGTGGCGGATACCTACGGCGTGGACTGCGCCCGCTGGTTCATGCTCTCCGACACCCCGCCCGAGCGCGACAGCGAGTGGACGCAGGGTGGCATCGAGGGCGCCTGGCGCTTCGTGCAGCGCGTGTGGCGCCTGGTGAACGAGGCGGTGGAGCTGGGCGCCAAGCCCGGCGCGCCGCGCCCCGAGACGTTCAGCGAACAGGCCCTCGGCCTGCGCCGCGCCGCCCACGGCCTCGTCGCCACGGTGGCCGAGGACATCGAGCGGCTGCGCTTCAACGTGGCCGTGGCGCATGTCCACGAGTTCGCCAACGCCTTCGGCTCGGCCATCGCCGCCGCCCGCGCGGCGCCGGAGGTGCCGGCAGACCTCGCCTTCGCGCTGCGCGAAGCCGCCGAGATGCTGACCGGCGTGGTGGCGCCCATGACGCCGCACCTCGCCGAGGAATGCTGGGTCGCGCTGGGCCACGGTACGCTGGTGGCGGAGGCCCGGTGGCCGGCCACCGAGGCCGAGCTGCTGCGCCGTGACACGGTCACACTTCCGATCCAGATCAATGGCAAGAAGCGTGACGATATCGTCGTCCCGCGCGCGGCGACCCCCGCCGAGGTCGAGGCCGCAGTGCTCGCGCTGGAAAGCGTCCAGCGGGCACTCGACGGACGCGCGCCGAAGCGTATCATCGTGGTGCCGCAGAGGATCGTGAATGTCGTTGCCTGATCCTGCCCTTCGCATGCGCCCCGCTGCCCTTCTGGGCCGGCTGATGCTGGTGTGCGCCCTGTCCGGGGCGCTCGCGGGTTGCTTCCAGCCGCTCTATGCCGAGAATTCGACCACCGGCGGCCCGGCGCTGATGGACAAGATGCGGGACGTGGAGATCGTCCAGATCCAGGGGCGGCTCGGGAATGACCTGCGCAACGACCTGATCTTCGCGCTCACCGGCGGCGAGGGGAACCCCAAGGGCGCCCCGCTGCAGATGATCATCACGGTGGACAGCTCCACCTCCACGGCGCTCATCAATTCCGCCTCGGGCCTGCCCGAGAACCAGATCGTCCGCGTCACCGCCAACTGGCGCATCATCAAGGCGGACGACAAGAAGAAGATCACCCAGGCGGAAGGCGCAGCCACCGGCACGGCCACCATCGACACCAGCGACCAGCGCTTCGCCAATTACAGCGCGCAGATCGACGCCGAGAAGCGCGCCGCCCGCTCCGTGGCGGACCAGATCAAGGCGCAACTCGCCGCCTGGTTCATCCGCACCGGCAACGCGCCGCCGGCCCGCTCGGCGAGCTGAGCGGATGGTCGCGGTCCGGCCCGGCGACGCCGACGCGGCGCTCGCCCGGCGCGACCGGTCCAAGAGCGTCGTCCTCATCTTCGGTCCCGACATGGGCCTTGTGCGCGAGCGCGCCGAGGGGCTGGTGCGCCGCGCCGTGCCCGACGCCCATGATCCCTTCGCCCTGGTGCGGCTGGAGGGCGACGAGATCGCATCCGATCCCCGCCGGCTGATCGACGAGACCTCCACCATCGGCCTGTTCGGCGGCGAGCGGGTGGTGTGGGTGCGCGCCGGCTCCAAGAACATCGTGCCCGCGCTTCAACCGGTGCTGGCCAGCGGTTCCGACACTTTGGTGGTGGTGGAGGCCGGCGACCTGAAGAAGGGCGCGCCGCTCCGCACCCTGTGCGAGAACGCCCAGAACGCCCTCGCCATCGCCTGCTATGCGGACAGCGAGCGCGACCTCGCCCGCCTCGTGGACCAGATGATGGCAGAGGCGGGCCTCGCCATCGACCGCGACGCGCGCGAACTGCTCGTCTCGCTCATCGGCGGCGACCGGCTGGCCTCGCGTGGGGAGATCGCCAAGCTCATCCTCTATGCCATGGGCACGGAGCGGGTGACGCTCGATGACGTGCGCCTCATCGTCGGCGATGCCTCGGCCCTCGCGCTGGACGACGTGGTGGATTCGGCCCTCGCCGGCGAGACCCGGGAGGCGCTGGCCGCCCTTTCCAAGGCCTTCGGCGCGGCGACGCGGCCGGATGCCGTGCTCGGCGGCCTTCTGCGCGCGCTGACGGCGCTGCACCCCATGACGCTCGCCGTGGCCGGGGGATCGAGCCCCGAGAGCGTGGTGGGCTCCGCCCGACCGCCGGTGCATTTCTCCCGCAAGCCCAAGCTCGAAAAGGCTTTGCGCGGCCTCGACCCCGACCGCTGCATGAAGGCGCTGCTCGCCGTGGACGACGCGGTGCTTGCCGCCCGCCGCAACGCGACCCTCGCCCCCGCCATCTGCGAGCGGGTGGTGCTGCAGGTGGCCCAGCAGGCGGGGCGGCGGCGGTAGAAAATCGCCTCATCAGCCGTCATTAGGCCTGTCCCGCCATCGCCCCCTCACCGCCGTCATGGCCGGGCTCGTCCCGGAAGTCGGCTGTTGCCGACTTCCGCCCCTGAGAACGGAACCCGCAAACATGCGGGTTCCGGCCATCCACGTGGTTCGGCCGGGAATAGCTCTCGGGCACTGGCACCATCGGCCCGACGTGGATGCCCGGCACGAGGCCGGGCATGACGGCGAAGAAGCCGAGGGGCTCGGTCAGGTGCGACTGGAGACGGTGCCGGAAGCGCCGGCTCTTCGGGCCATTTTCCGCCATCCGGTCCAGACGCAAGCGGTGCCATAAATCAGGATGGCGGCTTTATTCCCGCGTGCCGCCGTCCACGTCGCCCCCGTCCTCGCCTGCCCGGAGCGCCGCATGAGCTGGATCCTGCCGGACCGCATCGACAATCACTTCCCCGGCCACCGCGCGGTGGTGGCGGTGTTCGCGGTCATAACCGCCATGACCATCGGGCGCAGCCTGTTCCACATGCTCGCCCCGGATGGCGGGGCGCAGTCGGTGGCGCATATCCCGCTCGACACCTTCTCGCCGGTCCAGGCGGGTCAGGCGGTGATCTTCGTGTTCGCGCTCTGGGGCCTGTCGCAGCTCATCATGGGGATTGTCTACGTGATCGCCCTGACGCGCTATCGCGCGCTCATCCCGCTGCTGCTGGTGCTCATCGTCGTGGAATATGCGGGGCGCTATCTGCTCGGCCACATGCGGCCGCTGGAGGTCACCCACGCGCCGCCGGGCAAGATCCTGGATCACATCATGATCCCGCTCGCCCTCGTGCTGCTGGTCTTCAGCCGGCCCGCCTTCGGTCGGCGCTGAGGCGGGTCAGGCCTTCTCCCGGGCCAGCTCGGCGAAGTGGCCCTTCATCTGCAGCCATCCGAGGGCGGCGAGGCCCGGCAGGCCGGCGACGGCGGTGAGGACGAAGAACAGCGGCCAGCCGGACGCCTCGGCGATGGCGCCGCTGGAGGAGCCGAGGAGGGTGCGGCCCACCGCGGTCAGCGCCGTCAGCAGCGCGTACTGGGTCGCGGTATGCTCCCGCGCGCCGCACAGGGCCGAGAGATAGGCCACGAAGATCACCGTGCCGATGGCGCTGGTGAAGTTCTCGATGAGGATGACGCCGGTCAGCACCGCCTCGTTCGGCCCCACATAGGCCTGGAGCGTGAAGCCGAGGTTGGAGGTGATCTGCAGCACGCCGGAGATCCACAGGCACGTCACCAGCGGCCGTTCGCGGGCGATCCATGCGCCGACGAAGCTGCCGGCGATGGTGCCGCCGAAGCCTACCACCTTCACGATCTCCACGTAGGTCGCCTTCGAGAAGCCGATATCGAGCACGAACGGCCCGGTGAGCACCCCGGCGAAGGCATCGCAGAATTTGAACAGCATCACGAACAGCAGGATCATCACCGCCTGATTGCGGCGCAGGAACTCGCCGAACGCGCCCACGGTGGTGGCGACGAGGCGGTGGCCGGTTCCTTCCTCCGGCGCGCGCACGGGCGCCGTCGGCTCCCGCGCGAAAAGGGTGGCGCCGACGCCGATCAGCACGCAGCCGGCAGCGATCATGTAACCCCAGAACCAGCTGGTGCCGCGCGGCAGGCCCAGCGCCGTTTCCAGATAGGCGACCAGCGCGATGACGCCGGCGCCGGTGGCGAGCATGGCGATGCGATAGCCGGTGACATAGCCGGCCATGCCGGCCGCCTGCTCGCTGGCGCTTTCCAGCCGCTCCACGCGGAAGGCGTCCACCGCGATGTCCTGGGTCGCCGAGGCGATGGCCACGGCGAGCGCGCAGGCGGCGACGCCGAACGGCGCGGCGATGGGGTCCTGAAGCGCGAGCGCGGCGATGGCGGCGATGAGCACGATCTGGCAGGTGAGCAGCCAGCCGCGCCGCCGGCCGAGCAGGCGGGAGAGGAGCGGCACGTCCACCGCGTCCAGCACCGGCGCCCAGAGGAATTTCAGGGTGTAGGGCAGGCCCACGAGGCTGAACAGGCCGATGGCGGTGAGCGTCACCCCCACGTCCTTCATCCACAGCGAGAGCGTGCCGCCCACCAGCGCCAGAGGCAGGCCCGAGGAGAAGCCGAGCAGGCTGACGGAGAGCACATCGCGCTGGGTGTAGAGCGCGACCGCCTCGCGGATGGTGCGGCGGCGGGGAGCTTCGGTGCCGTTGGCGCTCAGGCTTTGCTCGGTCATCTCGATCCTTCCGCCGCGCCCGCGCGGGGAGCGTGCCGCTGCGGGATGCTGCGCGCGGCATCCCGGTCCTCGCTCTCCTTATGAGCGTGACCGGTGAAGAGGTCCCTACCGTGGCAGAACCTACCGCGGCAGGACTGGCCGGCGCGCGCTCACGCCTGCGGGTGGCTCCACAGGCCCTGTTCCACCTTGGACACCGCGATCACGGCCTGGGTGCGGCTTTCCACGCCCAGCTTCTGCAGGATGGCGGAGACGTGCGCCTTCACGGTCGCCTCGGACACCGACAACTCATAGGCGATCTGCTTGTTGAGCCGGCCCTCGGCCAGCATCATCAGCACCCGCACCTGCTGGGGCGTGAGGGTGGAGAGGCGGGCGATGATGGCGTCGGTCTCTGCGTCGGCCTTGGTGGTCACGCTGGTGTCGGGCGGCAGGAAGGTCTCGCCCTTCAGCACCTGCGCCACCGCATCGCGCATGTTGCCGACGCTCCTGCTATTGGGGCTGAAGCCGGAAGCACCGAGATCGAGGCAGCGGCGGATCACCGCCGGCTCCTCGTTGCCGGAGACCACCACCACCGGGATCGCCATGTATTGGGCGCGCAGATAGATGAGGCCGGAAAAGCCCCGCGCGCCCGGCATGGTGAGGTCGAGCAGGATCAGGTCGAACTCGGGGTCGCGCTCCAGCAGCGCCGTCAGGTCGTCAAAAGTGCCGACCTCCTCGATCCTGGCATCGGCGCTGCGGCCGAGCACCGCCTCGCGCAGGGCACCGCGGAACAGGGGATGGTCGTCGGCGATGACGAGGCGCAGTCCGTTCCCGGCATCTTCCACCATGCTTCCTCCCCCGCAAGGCTTGTGCCTCTTGTCGCGCGGCCGCCGCAAGGCGCGCGCGAATCGATCCTGCGATCATCAATCCGTGGCGAAGCGGTGACAAGCCGATCAGGGAAATTGACCAAGCGTTCCGGTGAAAGTCAAAACCACCTCCCGCTGGTGGGGCCGGTCGCGATGCTCCACGAGATAGAGTCCCTGCCACGTGCCGAGCCCCGGCCGCCCGCCGCGCACCGGAATGGAAAGGCTGGCGTCGCTGAGCATGGTGCGCACATGGGCCGGCATGTCGTCCGGCCCCTCGGTGTCGTGGACCCAGCGGAAATTGCGCGGCGCAAGGGTGCGCAATGCGGTGAGGAGGTCGGTCTGCACGTCCGGGTCGGCATTCTCCTGGATGGTGAGGGAAGCCGAGGTGTGCCGGCAGAAGACGGTGAGCACCCCGTCGCCAGCCGCGATCTCGGTGAGGAAGGCGGTGGCCTCGCGGGTGATGTCGGTGAAGCCCTCGCCGGGCGCCTCCACGGAAAGCGTCGCCTCGGCGTGGCGCACGGCCCCGCTCAGTCGCGCCGGGGTGCGGCTGGTGCGCGCCATGGTGATCTCTCCTCCTGCTTGCACGGCTCAAGCCCGCCACGTACGAGTTGGAAGCCTGTCGCGCCGCGCCTTCCGGGCGGTTATTCCCGAACCATCAGGGTCGTTCAATGTCGAAGCTGGTTCTCGATCCCGCCGTGTTCTCCGCTGCGGCCGTCGCGCCCGACACGCGCATGGTCAACGATGCCATCGTGAAGGCCCTCTCCGCCATGCCGGACCGCTGGGCACCGCCGCTGGCCGAGATCCGCGCGGCCCGCCTCGAGGGCAAGGGCACTTTCCCGCTGGCCCCGGAAAGCCCGCGCGCATCGGTGGAGAGCATCCCCGGCCCGCGCGGCCCCGTGCCGGTGCGCATTTTCCTGCCGGACGGCGCGCCCAAGGGCGTCTATCTCCACATCCACGGTGGCGGCTGGACGGTGGGCTCGGCGCGCGAGAACGAGGCGCTGCTCGACCGCATCGCCGCGAACTGCGGCCTCGCCGTCGTCTCGGTGGATTATGCGCTGGCGCCGGAAGAGCCCTATCCCGCCGGCCCGGACGATTGCGAGGCGGCGGCGCTCTGGCTGGTGAAGGAGGGCAAGGCCCGCTTCGGCACCGAGCGCTTCGCCATCGGCGGCGAATCGGGCGGCGCGACCCTCGCCGTCGTCACCCTCCTGCGCCTGCGCGACCGCCACTCTATCGCGCCCTTCTCCGCCGCCGTGCTCACCGCCGGCTGCTACGACCTGCGCCTGACCCCTTCCGCCCGCAACTGGGGCGACCTGCCTCTGGTGCTGAACACGCGGGACATCACCTTTTTCGTCGGCAACTACCTGCGCCTTGAAGGCAAGGCTGACGATCCGGACGTGTCGCCTCTTCTCGCCAATCTCAGGGGCCTGCCCAAGGCGCTATTCATCGTCGGCAGCCGCGACGCGCTGGTGGACGACACGCTCTTCATGGCCAATGCGTGGGCGGCGGCGGGGAACGACGCCGAGCTGGAGGTCTATCCCGGCGGCTGCCACGTCTTCATCGCCTTCCCCGGCACCATCTCCGACCAGGCGCTGAAGCGCATCGACGGCTATCTGACGGATTTTTGAGGGGTTGCGGCCGTCGCCCCCGCATTTTCGACGTTCGGTCCAACCGTCGCCCTCCGGCTTGACCGGAGGGCCCATCTGCTCACCCGCGCAAGCTTCCAATGGCTGGGCAAACGACGCCATGGGTCCTCCGGTCAAGCCGGAGGACGACGGCAGTGGACGTCGTTCAGCGCGCCCTCGCGTCCCGGACGCATGCAGCGCAGCGGAATGCGAGCCGGGACCTAGCGCAACACACCGCCGAAGGCGCTTCCGAACCCCAGCGCTCTCACCTCTTGCCCCGCTGCGCGGGGCCCCTCCCCTGGCCCCCCGGATCAGCGCTCCGACTCCGCCGTCGCTTGTCCGGGGCACGAGGCCGCCCTCACAGCTTCTCCTGCCCGTTGGGCGCGCGGAACTCGTCGATCATTCCCCTGAGGCGACGATAGAAGCGCTCGGCATAGGCGAAGGCGCGATCCATGTCGGTGGTGTCGGGGCCGGCGTTGGGGCCGGGGCTCGGCGGAAGCGGGGGAATGGGCGGAAGCTGGGCCGAGCGGCGCAGGTTCTCGTTTTCCGCCTGGAGCCGGGCGATCTCCGCCTCATAGGCATCGCGCGAATCCGGCACGGCCTCGCAGGTGAAGGCGGTGCCGCGCTTGGCGCACAAGGAGACGCGGCCGGTCTCCCGGTCGAGCTTCAGCGCGCCACCTTCCACCGGAGCGAAGGAAAAGCGCGGCGCCGGCGTGTCGCCGGGTGGCACGGGCACCTGAAGGGCCCCCTGCGCGAGGGCAGGTGCGGAAAGGAGCGTCGCGGCGAGGGCCGCCGCGAGGGGAAGCCCGGCCGAATGCGCCGGGGCTGCCGGGAAGACCATGCGCGCCTCCAAATCCAGCGTCCGCGTCCCGCGGCCATTCCGCGGCGTCACATCCGCTAGATAAGCACGCCGATCGGGGCCGGAAGGGGGCGGGAGCCGTCAGCCCACGTCCGGCCGGTAGGGCGCCCGTCCGGAGGTGAGCGCCTCGTCCAGAAGGTCGATGCGGTCCTGGCCCCAGAACACCTCGCCGTCGAGCACGTAGGACGGCGCGCCGAACACATCGGCGGCAAGCGCCTTCGCACGGTTCTCGAGATAGATGGCGGCGATCCTCTCCTCGCCCGCCGCCGCAACCAGATCGGCGCCGGGCAGGCCCACGGCGTCGGCACAGGCGGCGATGACATCGGGCAGGCCGAGATTTTCCTGCCGCACCCAGACGCCGGAAAAGATGCGCTCCATCAGGTCGCCGGGGGCGTGGCCGGCCTCGATGGCGGCGATGATGGTGTGGTCGGCGAGCGTGCCGTCGAACGGCCAGTGGACGGGATGGACATTCAGCGCAACGCCGCGCTTCTCGCGCCAGCGCTGAAGCTCAAGAATGCGGTAGCGCTGGCGCGGCGGGGCGCGCTTGGACAGGGGCAGCCCGCCCGTCTCGGCGAAGACCGGGCCAAGGGACACCGGGTGGAACCGCACCTCCACCCCGTGGCGGGCGGCGAGGGCCATGACCGGGCCATGGCCGAGGAAGGTCCAGGGGCTCACGCTGGAGAAGAAATAGTCGAGGGTGCGCGGCGCGGCGGGGGTCGGGCTCATTTGGGGGCAGGCCTTCTTTTGGGGGATCGTCCTTGGGCGGGAGGCGGATGCTAAAGCCTCTTTCCACCGCCTTGAAGCCGCACGCGCGGATCAATCGACCGATCCGGCAGTTGTTGCTTGCGCAGGGCGGCTTGACAGGGACGCGCACGGTGCTTCCCTCTCAGGCGGCCCGGAGACGATCCGGGAGG
Source organism: Xanthobacter sp. (assembly GCA_041915035.1). GTDB lineage: Bacteria > Pseudomonadota > Alphaproteobacteria > Rhizobiales > Xanthobacteraceae > Xanthobacter. The sequence goes on along the minus strand of JAYSCE010000034.1, from coordinate 6,114 downwards.
CGGCATGGGCGACGAACGGGAATCCGAACTGGTCGGGCTCCAGAGCGAGCTGGCGGGGGTGGCGCTGAAGGCGGCCATGGCGACGGACCCGCCGAGCGGACCTGAGGCGGCGGCCGCCGCCGGTGGCCGGACAGCGCGGCGAACGGTGCGGATGAACCCCTTGATGTGGATGGCGGTATCGTTTCTGGCCGGCACGGTGGCAGGCTCCCTGCTCCGGCCGGTCCGGTGGGTGCGCAGAGGAAGGGACGCGGGATGAACTTCGACCAGCTTTCGCGGAATCTGAAGATTCTGCTGCGCACCAACACCATCATCGCCGAAATCCATCTGCGCCACATCGCGGCGCGCACTGGCCTGTTCGCCTTCGCCGCCTTGGTGGCGAGCTTCGGCGTGGTGATGCTGGGCGTGGCGCTGTTCCTGGCGCTGGAGCAGTCCATGGGGCCGATCTGGGCGGCCGTGGTGGTGGGCGGCGGCGGGCTCGTGCTCGCCCTCATCGTGGCCATCATCGGCGCCTCGCTGAAGCCGTCGCGCGAGCTGGCGCTGGCCAATCAGGTGAGCCAGTCCGCCATGGATGCGGTGGCCGCCGATCTGCGCGCCACCCAGGCCAACGTCGCGTCCTATGCCTCGCTGGCCGCGGTGCCGGGCCTGGTGGTGCCGGCCCTGACCCTGCTGACGCGGCTGTTCCGCCGCCGTCCGCGGACCTAGGGCATCGAGGCTCCGTCATCCCCGCCCGTCTGGCGGTGACGGAGCTGGATGGAACGGCGGCGTCGCGGATTGACCGGGCGCCGGCCCCACCTCGGTCTCCGCTCCTGTCCCGAACGCGGCACGGGCCGGTTTGGCCTTGCCACGTGGCGGCCCATCGTCCATCAAACTCCAGACACAGCAATCTGGAGGGTGGCGATGATGGCGCCGGGTCGCGGGATGAGGGTCGCTTCGGGAGTTGCCGCAACACTCCTCCTGACCACCCTCTCAGCCGCGCCGGCGCTGGCGGCGGACGGCGCGCCCAGCCTCAACGGCGCCACGCTGCCGCTGCTCTGGGGCATTCCCTTCGCCGGCATGTTGCTGTCGGTCGCCCTCTTCCCGCTGCTCGCGTCCCACTTCTGGCACCACCATTACGGCAAGGTGGCGCTGTTCTGGGCGCTGGCCTTCGCGGTGCCCTTCTCGCTCACCTACGGCCCGTCGGCGACGGCGCACGAGGTGGTGCATACCGCGCTGCTCGAATACATCCCGTTCATCATCCTGCTGTTCGCCTTGTTCACCGTGTCCGGCGGCATCCTCGTCACCGGCAACCTCAAGGGCACGCCCCTGGTGAACACGGTGATCCTCGCCATCGGCACGGTCATCGCCAGCCTCATCGGCACCACCGGCGCCTCCATGGTGCTGATCCGCCCGCTGCTGCGCGCCAATGACGACCGCCGGCACAACGTCCACACGGTGGTGTTCTTCATCTTCCTTGTGTCGAACATCGGCGGCTCGCTGACCCCGCTCGGCGACCCGCCCCTGTTCCTCGGCTTCCTGAAGGGCGTGAACTTCTTCTGGACCACCACCCACCTGCTGCACGACACGGCGGTGATCGTGGCCATCCTGCTCGTCGCCTACTACCTGCTCGATCGCTTCTTCTATTCCCGCGAGGACGAGATCATCCGCCATCCGCCGGACCCGACCCCCTCCACCGAGGGCCTCGGCCTGCGCGGGGCGCAGAACGTGCCGCTGCTGGGCGGCATCATCGGCGCCATCCTCATCTCGGCCCTGTGGAAGCCCGGCATCAATTTCGACGTCTACGGCACCCATGTGGAGCTGCAGTGGGTGGTGCGCGACGTGCTGCTGATCGTGTTCGCGCTGATCTCGCTCGCCATCACCCCGGCGCTGGTGCGCGAGCGCAACGGCTTCGACTGGGAGCCCATCCTGGAAGTGGCGAAGCTGTTCGCCGCCATCTTCCTCACCATCATCCCGGTGATCGCCATCCTCAAGGCCGGCACCAGCGGCGCGCTCGCCCCGCTGGTCAATCTCGTCACCGGATCGGACGGGCAGCCGGTGAACGTGTGGTACTTCTGGCTCACCGGCGCGCTCTCCGCCTTCCTCGACAACGCGCCGACCTATCTCGTGTTCTTCAACCTCGCCGGCGGCGATCCCCACCAGCTGATGGGGCCGCTGGCGGTGACGCTGGAAGCCATCTCGGCGGGCGCGGTGTTCATGGGCGCGCTCACCTACATCGGCAACGCGCCGAACTTCATGGTGCTCTCCATCGCCCGCCACCGCGGCGTGAAGATGCCGAGCTTCTTCGGCTACATGGCGTGGTCCTTCACCTTCCTGCTGCCGCCCTTCGCCTTCATCACCTGGCTGTATTTCGTCTGAGGGGCGGGCGTACATCACGGCGACATACGCGCCCCCCTGGCGCCCCGGACGCATGCAGCGTGAGCGGAATGCGAGCCGGGGCCCAGCGCAAGGGACCGCCGAAGGCGCTCCCGGACCTTACCGTCGTCGAGCTTTGTCCCGCTGCGCGGGAAACTTTGCGCTGGGCCCCGGCTCGGCGCTCCGGCTTTCGCCGTCGCTGGTCCGGGGAACGGGTCGGCGGCCGTCAAGGCCCCCTATTCCCCCGCCAGCCGCAGCGGCATGCCGTGGGCGGCCTCCGCCTTTCTGAGCCGTGCTTCCGCCTCGGCGATGTAGCCGCGCGTGAGGGGCACGGCATCCTGCCGGCGGGCGAGCTGGATCTGGAACACGTTCAGGCCCTGGTGGCGGAATCCCATCTCGCTGGCGGCGAGGTAGAATTCCCACATGCGGCAGAAGCGTTCATCGGTGAGCCGCGCCGCCTCCTCCCAGCGGGCGCGGAAGCGCTGGCGCCAGGCCTTCAGCGTATCGGCATAATGCAGCCGCAGCAGCTCGATGTCGGTGACGACCAGCCCGCTCTTCTCGATGTGCGGCGTGACTTCCGACAAGGCCGGGATGTAGCCGCCCGGGAAGATGTATTTGGCGATGAACGGGTTGGTGACGCCCGGCGGGTCGGAGCGGCCGATGGCATGCAGCAGCATCACCCCGTCGTCCTTCAGCAGGCTGTGCGCCTTGCGGAAGAAGGCGCCGTAATGGTCCACGCCCACATGCTCGAACATGCCCACCGAGACGATGCGATCGAACGGCCCCTCCACGTCGCGATAGTCCTGCAGGGCGAAGGACACCTGCCCCGCCATGCCCCGCTCGTCAGCGCGGGCGGTGGCGAGCGTGAGCTGCTCCTGCGAGAGGGTGACGCCTGAGACGTCCGCCCCCGCCATCTCCGCGAGATAGAGGGCGAGCCCGCCCCAGCCGGAACCGATGTCGAGCACCCTGAGCCCCGGCCGGTCCAGCACGAGCTTCGCCGCCACATGCCGCTTCTTGGCGAGCTGGGCGTCGTCGAGGCTCTGTCCCGCATGCTCGAAATAGGCGCAGCTGTATTGCCGGTCGTGATCGAGGAAGAGGGAATAGAGCCGGCCGTCGATGTCGTAATGGTGCGCCACGTTGCGGCGCGCCGTCTCGCGCGGATTGAACTGGGCGATGCGCCGCCCGAGCCGCCGGAGCACGTGGAACGCTTTGGCCGGCACGCTCGGATTGAAGGCGGCGGGCTGGGACATGAGGAGAGCGAGGAGATCGGCGATGCTGCCGTCCTCCATCACCAGCGTGCCGTCCATATAGGACTCGCCGAGCCTCAGCTCGGGATCGAGGACGATGCCGCGCTCGGCCTCGGCGCAGGTGAAGCGGACGGCGAGCGGCGTTCGGGGCGGGCCGGCGCGGGGCGGACCGTTCACGGTGAAGCTCTGGCCGGAGGCCGTCGTGACCTTCAGCGCGCCATCGACGATGACGCGTCGCAGCAGTGTTTCTAGCAACCGGTCCATCGGCCGCCTCCACGCTCGCCCGCTCGATCCTTTCCCGCTTCCCGGCTACGCCTGCGCTGGTGCTTGGATACAAGGGGACTGAGCACCAACGCGCGGCGCAAGGATAAGTTCGGGTCACCCCCTGCGACCCGAAGTTCCCTGCCTGAAGCGCCGCAACGGAGAAATGAAACCACCAAGCGTGCGGCACCGCAATACGGCACGCGGCAAATTGACCGGCAGGGGCGGCCCCGCCCCCTGCCCCAAACGAAAACGGCGCCCCGGCGGGTAAGGCCGGGACGCCGTATGAACGCTGACGGCCGGCGCCGGGGCGCCCGTGCCGCGGACCTCAGGCCGAAATCAGGCTTCCTCGCCTTCCTCGGCGGCGACTTCGGCGGCCACGGCGGCGCGCTCGATGGCGAGTTCGGCCTCGATCTCGGCGTCCTCGTCACGGGCGGTGCGCACGTCCTCGCCGCGAGCCTGGCGCTCGGCCTCTTCCGCGTTGCGGGCGACGTTGACCTGCACGGTCACCTCGACCTCGGGGTGCAGGCTCACCGGCACGGTGTGCAGGCCGAGGGTCTTGATGGGGTGGTTCAGCACGATCTGGCCGCGGTCCAGGCTGAAGCCGGCGGCGGTGAAGCCCTCGGCGATGTCACGGGTGGAGACCGAGCCGTAGAGCTGACCGCTCTCGCCCGCCTGGCGGATCATCACTACGGCCTGGCCGGCGAGCTTCTCGGCCACCGCCTCGGCGTCCTTGCGACGCTCCAGGTTGCGGGCCTCGAGCTCGATCTTCATGGTCTCGAAGCGGTCCTTGTTCGCCTTGGTGGCGCGCAGGGCCTTGCCGTTGGGCAGCAGGAAGTTGCGGGCGAAGCCGTCCTTGACCTTCACCACTTCGCCCATCTGGCCGAGCTTGGCGACGCGCTCGAGAAGAATGACGTCCATTTTGTTTCTCCTGTCTCTGATCGTTGGATTTCGTTGAATGTCAGCGGTCGTTCGCGGCGGGCGGGCTTTGCCCCGAGCCCATGCGCGAGCGGAAGTCGAACATGGCGTCGGCGAAGCCGAGCAGCGCCATGGCGAGGATCGGCCAGCTGAGCGCGGCGGCGGTGAGCCACAGCCCGGCGAGGATGAGGAAGCGGGCCGAATGGCCGATGGTCACCGCATGGACCACGGCGAAGCCCGCCAGCGCATAGGCGCACACCAGTGTCGCGGCCGCGGCGGAGGCGGACAGCCCCAGCATCGCCCCGGCCATGGACAAGGCGATCGCCACCGCCAGCACCAGCGAGGTGACGGGCGGCAGGCGGAAGGCCGACAAAGTCGGCCACGGACGCCTGAGGCGGCCGGAGATCAGCGCGGCGCGGGCCGCGAGATAGAGGCAGACGAGCTGCGAGACCATGGCCGTCACCGCCACGATGGCGGGCAGCAGGTGGGCGAAGACAGCACCCAGGACGTTGGCATCGGCCTGCGGCTTGTCGGACAGGACCTGACCCGAGACGAACGCCTCATACATCACCACGAACATGGCCACCACCGCGCGGCGATAGCTCTCGTAGTCACCGGCGACGGTGAACAAGGCGATGATGACGGCGAGGGTCGAGACGGCGGCGGAGAGCATCACCAGCCCGCCCACCGGGAACCACACCAGCCCGTCGCGGCCGGCCGGATCGGGCCGTGCGAGCATGGCCGCATAGGACAGGGCGAAGGCCGGTCCGCCGATGCTGACCACATAGGTGAGGAGGAGGCTGCCGCCGAAGGCGAGGCCGATCCCCGCTCCGCCCACGAGAACCGCCACCGCCGCCGAGAGCGGCGAGAAGGCGATGCCGGCGATCATCACCGGAAGGGGCGAGAGATAGAACAGGGGCGCGGCCAGCGCCGATCCCGCCGCGGCTCCGGCGGCAAGAAGGGCAGATGCGAGGCCGGCAGCCACGCCTGTGAGAAGAAGGTACACCATCTCGACAAGCTGTCCCGCGGGTGCGGTTAGAGGCGGGATTTCCGCCCCAGCAGACGATCCGGAGGTCATTCCCCGAAGCGCGTCTTAAAAAAGGTTCGCCCTCCCGGAGGAGGGCGAACCGGATCAGCGAATCACGCGATCAGCGGATCACGAAGGGCAGCAGGCCCAGGAACCGCGCGCGCTTGATGGCGGCGGACAGCTCGCGCTGCTTCTTGGCGGAGACCGCCGTGATGCGCGAGGGCACGATCTTGCCGCGCTCGGAGATGTAGCGCTGCAGGAGACGCACATCCTTGTAGTCGATCTTCGGCGCGTTCGGGCCGGAGAACGGGC
>JAYSCE010000033.1:0-15918 GCA_041915035.1 Xanthobacter sp. | reverse complement strand
AGCCGGCCGGGCAGCATCGAGGCGATCTACGATATCGACCTGCCCCGCCCGCGCGATCTCTCGGTAATGGGCGAGGGCCGGTTCGTCCGCTACACGCAGGAGATCCGCAAGCACTTCTTCGCGCAGGGCGATCTGGATCACTGACCGATCCAGCCCGGCGAGAAACGGCGCCCGCCCCACGGCGGGCGCTTGTGCGTCAGGCCAGCTTTCTCAGGCGACGTTTGCCATGCGGTGGATCACCTTGTCGGCAATCAGCGCGCCGCCGCCCGCCGCGGCGAAGTTGGCCAGGGCGGCGCCATCGATGTGCGCGCGCCACTTCTCCTCCGTCTCCCAGATCTCGACGAAGATCAGGATGCGCCCGTCGTCCAGCGACTGGTTCAGCTCGTAGCGCAGGCAGCCGTCCTCCGTGCGCGTCTCCGCCACCAGCTTTTCCTGAAGCGCGCGCAGGGCGCTCTCCTGCCCCTCCTTCGCGGTGATGATGGCGATGACGGTGAGGGGCGCTGCGCTCATGTCCTGATTCCCGGATGGGCCGCCCGGCGCGGCCGGCGCCACCATAGCGCAAGCCTGGCGCGGCGCATCCTCTCCGGCCCCGTTCTTGCTCGGCTCTCCTCGCCCCCGCGCCCCGAGGAGCCGTGATGACCGAAGCCGACACAGCAACCCGCCTGCGCACCATCGCCTGCCCCGCCTGCCATGCGGTGACACAGGTGCCCGCCGGCGCGGATGCCCGCGCCCTCGCCTGCCCGGCTTGCGGCGGTCCGCTCTTCACCGGGAAGCCCATGACGCTCACCGCCGAGAGCTTCACCGCCCACACGTCCGAGAGCGATCTGCCCCTCGTCATCGACTTCTGGGCGGACTGGTGCGGCCCCTGCAAGACCATGGCGCCGGTGTTCGAGGCCCTTGCGGCGGAGTTCGAGCCCCACGTGCGCTTCGCCAAGGTGGACACGGACAAGGAGCGGGAGCTGGCCGACTATTTCCGCATCAGCTCCATCCCGACGCTGAGCTTCATCGCCAATCGCAGCGAGGTGGCCCGGGTCGCCGGGGCCATGTTCGCGGGCGATCTCAGGCGCTGGCTCTATGATGCCCTCTCCCGCACGGAGGAGGCGAAATAGCGTCGGCTTTCCGACAATTGGAGCGGTTCCGGGCTGGCCCTGATCTTGCGAAGCCCCTGCCGGAGCTTCACCGGACAGGACGCGCGCGCCATGGCCTTCACCGTCATCTGCAACAAGGACGCCCTTGCCGAGGGCGCCATGGGCCTCTTCCAGGTGGGCAAGAAGAGCGTGCTGCTGGTGTGGCCCACGGGCGGGGAGATCAAGGCCTATCGCGGCCGCTGCCCCCATGCGGACATGCCGCTGACGGAGGCCACGTTCGACGGCAAGACCCTCATGTGCACGCACCACATGTGGGGCTTCGACTGCGCCACCGGCAAATGCTCCACCCACCTCGTGCGCAATGCGCTGCACCCCTATGAAATCAAGATCGAAGGCAACGAGATTCAGGTGGATGTCGGCCCGGTAAAGCCGGCCCGCGCGCCCGCCTGATCCCCATCGCCGGCTTGCCCCGCCTGCCCTATGGTGATGCCGGGAGGCTCCGGCAATGACACAAGACGCAGGGAAACGGCGCATCATCGTGGTGGGAGGCGGCTTCGCCGGCCTGTGGGCCGCTGCGGCGGCGGCGCGGGCGCGGGAGCTGTTCGGCATCGATCCCGCCGCGCTGGACATCGCCCTCGTGGCGCCGGAGCCGTTCCACACCATCCGCGTGCGCTGCTACGAGGACGACCTCGCCGCCATCCGTCTGCCGCTGGACGACCTGCTCGCGCCCATCGGCGTGACCCGCATCGAGACGGCGGTGAGCGCCATCGATCCCGCCGGCCGCAGCCTCGCCACCGAGGCCGGCACGCTCGCCTACGACCGGCTGATCCTCGCCGCCGGCAGCGCCCTGACGATGCCGGACATTCCCCGCGCGCAACCCACCTTCGATGTGGACAGCTATGCCGGGGCGGAACGCCTCGCCGCCCATCTTCGCACCCTAGCCTCCGGCCCGCGCGACGCGGTGGCTGGGACGGCCGTCGTCATCGGCGGGGGTCTGGCGGGGGTGGAGATCGCCTGCGAGCTGCCGGGCCGGCTGCGCAGCCTTCTCGGCGCAGGCGCGCCGGTGCGCGTCGTGCTGGTGGATCGCCACGAGATCGGCGCCGCCATGGGCGCGGGCAAGGCGACCGTGCGCGCCGCCCTCGCGGCGTGCGGGGTGGAGGCGCGCGACCATTCCGGCATCGCGGCCGTGGAGGCGGATGGCGTGCGGCTAGCGGACGGCACGCTCATCCCCACCCGCACCGTGCTCTTCACCACCGGCGCCCGTGCGAGCCCCCTCGCCAGCCAGTTGGGCGTGCCGCTCGACCGGCTGGGGCGGGTGGCGGTGGACGCCTTCCTGAAGGTGGAGGGCGTCGGAGATATCTATGCCGCGGGGGATTGCGCGGTGGCGGCGGCGGACGATCTCGGCCACGTCACCGTCATGTCCTGCCAGCACGCCCGGCCCATGGGCCGCCTCGCCGGCCACAATGCGGTGTGCGACCTCGCCGGCCGGCTTCAGGACCGCGTCGCCTTCTCCGCGCCGGATTATGTGACGGTGATGGACCTCGGCCCGGAAGGCGCCGTCTACACCTCCGGCTGGGATCGCGGCACGCTGGTCGCCTCCGGCGCCGCAGCCAAGACGGTGAAGCAGACCATCAATTGCAGCCGCATCTACCCGCCGGTGCCGGCGACGAAAGAAGCGATGTTCGCCGCCGCCGCTCCGGTGCTGCAGGCAAGGCCGGCGGCGAAGTGAGCACTCTCGCGCCCCTGACGCATGCAGCGCAGCGGAATGCGAGCCGGGGCCCAGCGCAACATTCCGCCGAAGGGCGCTTCCGCCCCCCGGCGCTCTTGGAGATTGCCCGCTGCGCGCGAGTCTTGCGCTGGCCCCCGGATCAGCGCTCCGGCTGCGCCGTCGCTTGTCCGGGGAACAGGTCTGCGCTTCGGGTATCGCTTGTCCGGGGAAGCCTCACCGCATCTCGGCGAGGAAGGCGCGGACCTCTTGCGGGTTCACGTCCTTGGCGATGAAGGCTTCGCCGATGCCGCGCACGAGGATGAAGGTCAGCGCGCCGCGGCTCACCTTCTTGTCCTGGGCGATGAGGTCCATCAGCCCGTCCGTATCGGGCAGTTCGCCGGGCACGTCGGAAATCCGGGTCGGCAGGCCCACGGCCTCCAGATGCCGCACCACCCGCGTCACGTCCTGCCCGGAGCACAGGCCGAGCTTCGCGGAAAAGGCGAAGGCGAGCGCCATGCCGATGGAAACGCCCTCACCGTGGAGCAGGCGCTGGGAATAGCCGGCGCCGGCCTCCAGAGCGTGGCCGAAGGTGTGGCCGAGATTGAGCAGCGCCCGGTCGCCGGTCTCCTTCTCGTCGCGGGCGACGATGGCAGCCTTGGCCATGCAGCTCGCGGCCACCGCGGTGATCCGCTCCTGCCCGCCGCCGATCACGCCCGGCCAGTCGCGCTCCAGCGTCTCGAACAGCGCGTAGTCGCCGAGGAGGCCGTACTTCACCACTTCCGCATAGCCGGCCTTCACCTCGCGCACGGGCAGCGTGTTCAGCGCAGCGGTGTCGGCCAGCACCAGAACCGGCTGGTGGAAGGCGCCGATGAGGTTCTTGCCCTGGGGCGAGTTGATGCCGGTCTTGCCGCCCACGGAGGAATCGACCTGGGAGAGCAGCGTCGTCGGCGCCTGCACCACGTCCACGCCCCGGCGCAGCACGGCGGCGGCAAAGCCCGCGAGGTCGCCCACCACGCCGCCGCCCAGCGCCAGCACGAGGTCCCGCCGCTCGATGCGGGCGGCGATCAGCCCCTCCACCACCTGCTCCAGCCCCGGCCAGCCCTTGGTCTTCTCGCCGGGCGGCACGACGATGGCGGTGTGGGGAATGCCGGCGGCATCCAGCGAGGCGGCGACGGTGGCGAGATGGCCGGCGGCCACCACGTTCTCGTCCGTGACGATGGCGACGCGCGCGCCCTTGCGCAGCGCCGTCACATGGGTGCCGGCCTCGGCCAGCAGGCCGGGGCCGATATAGATGTCATAGGGCTTGCCGGCCACATCCACGCGCACGGTGCTGCGGGTGATCTCCCCCATGGGAAGGCTTTCGGCCTCGGCGGAGATGGCGGTGGCGGATGAGAGGGGCGCCATGGCGATGCCTTCGGGATGCGCGACGAGATGGGCGTGAACGGCGCCGATCACCTCTTCCACCACCAGTTCGTGGACCACGTCGCGGCTGTCCACGGTCACGTCGGCGAGGGCATAGGTGTCGGCCCGCTGGGCGTGCAGCGCGGCGAGCTTCTGCGCCGGGTCGCCCTGGGCGAGGAGGGGGCGGTCGGTGCGCTTCTTCACGCGCCGCAAAAGGGTGTTGAGATCGGCGCGCAGCCAGACGGACACGCCCTGGCGGCCCACCGCAGCCCGCGTCTCTGCATTCATGAAGGCGCCGCCGCCGGTGGCGAGCACGCAGGGGCCCGACTGCAGCAGGCGGGCGACCACGCGCTTCTCGCCCTCGCGGAACTCGGCCTCGCCATGACGGGCGAAGATTTCCGGAATGCTCATGCAGGCGGCGCGCTCGATCTCCTCGTCGGCATCGACGAAAGTGAGCCCCAGCCGTTTCGCCAGCCGCCGTCCCACCGAGGACTTGCCGGCCCCCGGCATCCCCACCAGAACGATGGAACGCCGCCCGAGCCGTCGCAGAAGCTCGGGGGAGGAGATCGACCCCGCCGTCTCGGTCTCGCCGGTGCGGGGCTCGGGGAACTTCTGCGATTGCACCGGCGGGTCCTCGTTCAGCGCTCTTGGGCAATGGGCGGGCCACGGGAGTTCCGCCGCTGGCCAAGCCCTGCGGCTCTAGCATCCGCAAGGCGAACCGGCAATGAGGGCTCTCCCCGAGTGGGGCGTCCGGGCATGAGCGTGGCCTTCCCACCCGTCGCCCTCCGACTTGTTCGGAGGGCCCATCCATCCGCCCGCGCCCAACGGCGGCCAGCGGGCGAGCGGCGCCAAAGGTCCTCCGATCAAGTCGGAGGACGACGGCGATGGCCCATGATGCTGCCGCTCCATGCGTCCGGGGCGCGAGGGTGGTGCGGGCAGAAACCCGCAGCCCCCTTCCGCCCTACCGCCGCAAGGCTTTCCGCCCATCACAAACCGAGGCGTGGCCGCAGTTTTATGCCTCTTGACTCACGCGGACTCTAGACAACAGCCCTCCGATTCGATTCCAATGGCCATGATTCGGAGAGATGCGGCACGTCCCTCCAGATCGAGGACGTGGGGGCGTGGGACTTAGGCCGTCCGGTGCCCCCGGAGACCCGGAGGAGACCGGCGATGGCACGCGCCAACGCTGCGAGCGTCGGCGCGCGCGACCAAGCCATGCGGGGCCTGGCAAGGTCGATCGCGCGCCCTGCCTACCAGCGCCTGCTGGATGCGGAGCCGGTCCTGCGCCGGATCGTCCCGGCCCTCATCGTCACCTTCCTCGGCGTGATCGGCGTCGGCGCGGTCGTGCAGGTGCACGCCCATCGCGTCGCCGAGCTGAACAACGCCAAGGACGACATCGCCCTTCTCGCCCTCGCCACCGCCGATGCGCTGACGCTGCGCGCGGGCAATTCGCTTGCCAAGGTGCCCGGCGCGCTCGCCGAGAGCCTGCCGCCCCGCGCCACCGAGGGCGGACGGCGCGTGTTCGTCACCGACGGGCAGGGCCACGTCGTCGCCTCCGCCCCCCAGGGTGAGGCGCCGGCCAATCTCTCCGACATTCTCGATCCCTCCCAGCCTCTCGTCATCTTCGCCGAGCGGGCGGGCGTGCTCGAAGTGCCCTACGGCAAGGGCACCGCCCTCGCCACCGTGCGCAACCTGCAGGCGCCGCTGGGCCAGATCGTCTATCTCCAGCCCACCGAGCAGGCGCTGGCCTCCTGGTCGGACACCACCACCCTCACGGTGACGCTGTTCACCACCACCGGCGCGGTGCTGCTCATCCTCGGCTTCTCCTTCCACTGGCAGGCGAGCCGAGCGCGCGAAGCGGACGTGATCTACGAGACGGTGCGCCGGCGCATCGACACCGCCCTCAATCGCGGCCGCTGCGGCATGTGGGACTGGGACATGGCCCGCGGGCGCATGTACTGGTCCGACACCATGTTCGAGATCCTCGGGCTGGAGCACCGGGACGAGCTCGTCTCCTTCGGCGAGATCTCCCGCCTCGTGCATCCCGACGACGGCGACCTCTACGAGCTGGCGCAGGAACTCGCCGAGCGCCCCGGCACCCCGGTGGACCGGGTGTTCCGTATGCGCACGGCCAAGGGCGACTTCGTCTGGCTGCGCATGCGCGCCGAAGTGGTGCAGCAGGCGGGCGAGGACGGTCCCCACCTCATCGGCATCGCCATGGACGTGACCGAGGCGCAGCGCATGGCGGAACGCACCGTCACCGCCGACATGCGCCTGCGCGACGCCATCGAGAGCATTTCCGAGGCCTTCGTGCTGTGGGACAGCCAGAACCGCCTGGTGCTGTGCAATTCGAAGTTCCAGTCGCTGCACGAGCTGCCCGACGAGACCATCGTCGCCGGCACACCTTTCGACACCATCGCCTCGGTCGGCCGCCACCCGGTGACGCGCACGCCCCTGAAGCCGGAAGACAAGCCGGAGGAAGGCTCCCGCGCGTTCGAGGCGCAGCTCTCCAACGGCCGCTGGCTGAAGATCGCCGAGCGCCGCACCAAGGATGGCGGCTACGTCTCGGTGGGTACCGACATCACCACCATGAAGCGCCACGAAGAGCGCCTCATGGACAATGAGAAGCGGCTGATGGCGCTGGTCGCCGACCTGCGCAAATCCCAGCAGACGCTGGAGCATCAGGCCCAGCAGCTCGCGGAACTCGCCGAGAAGTATTCGGAAGAGCGCAACAAGGCCGAGGACGCCAACCGCGCCAAGAGCGAATTCCTCGCCAACATGTCCCACGAGCTGCGCACGCCGCTCAACGCCATCATCGGTTTCTCGGAGATCATGGAGAGCGGCATGTTCGGCCCGCTCGGCTCGGCGAAGTACGCGGAATACTGCTCCGACATCAAGGGCTCGGGCACCTACCTCCTCGACGTCATCAACGACATCCTCGACATGTCCAAGATCGAGGCGGGCCGCATGCAGCTCGAGGTGGAGAACGTGGCCCTCGGCGAGCTCATCGCGGACGCCATGCGCGTCACCGCGGTGAACGGCGACGAGAAGGGGGTCGCCATGACCATGGAGGCCGCCGACAACCTCATCATCAAGGGCGACCGCCGTGCGCTGAAGCAGATTTTGCTCAACCTCCTCTCCAACGCCGTGAAGTTCACCCCCGAGGGCGGCCGCATCGCGGTGAAGGCCCGGGTGAACGGGGCGGCGGCGGTGATCGCCATCGAGGACACCGGCATCGGCATCGCCAAGGGCGCGCTCGCCCGCATCGGCCGGCCGTTCGAGCAGGTGGAGAGCCAGTTCACCAAGACCCACAAGGGCTCCGGGCTGGGGCTCGCCATCGCCAAGTCGCTGGTGGAGCTGCACGGCGGCGCCATGCGCATCCGCTCCATCGAAGGCTCCGGCACCACCGTCTTCGTCCGCCTCCCGCTCGACGGCCGCGCCGCGAACTCCAACGAGACGCCGAGGCTCGCGGCGGTGATGTGAGGGGGGCGGGGGCTGGAGAAGCCTCCTCACCCGTTGTCATTCCCCGCCGCCTGCCCGAACGGCCCGGCCGTGATCCTCAGGCAGAAGCCGAGGCCCGGCACATAGTCCAGCATCCCATCGGCCCAGCGCCCCGGCGGCACGTCGGAGAGCGCCAGCGACAGGCCGGCCGCCTCCAGAGACGGCCCGGCGGGCGTCGGATCGCCCGGCCGCAGGAACACCACCGCCGCCTCGCGACACGGACTGCCGTCCAGCCAGAAGGTGGCGCCGGGATCAAGCCGGACATGCCCGGAGAGCGGGGTAGCAGCGACCACATCGCGGCAGGCGGAGAGAGCGGCCACCGCCGCGTCCGAGAGCGTCACCGCCGGCGCGCCCGTCGCCCGGTCGCCGATCAGCAGCGCGTCGTGTCCCTCGTTCCACATCGCCTGAAGCGGCACCATGCCAGGCCAGCGGATCTCGGGGCCGAGGGCCCCCAGCCGCGCCCCACGCGCCACCCAGCGGGGCCAATCCGAGCCGCCGAGGGCGCGAAAACGGTTGTCCGCCCCGCTCACAGGATCGCGCAGGAAGAAGCCGTCGCCCTCGGCATGGTCGATGATGCGGCCATCAAGCGCGGCGTGGTCCTCATCGTCGGTGATGAAGAGGATGAGGAGGTCCTCCACCGTCTGGGCCAAAGGCCGCAAGTCCGCGCTGCGCGAGGCCGGTTCGACGACGACATGGAGATCCTCCGCCTCCCCATCGCCGTCGCGCGAAACGGAACCGACAGAGACGATCAGCAGCCCCGGCCCGCCCTCCTCGACGCAAGCCTCGAGCATCCCCGCCATCTGCCGGCTCGCGTCCGGCGTGAGGCGGCAGGTGACGGGACGAAGCCCCTCCAGCATGGCGATCCCCCCAAAAGGCCCGCCACGCTAGACCCCGCCCGGTGCCGCCGCAATGGCACCCTGCCCTTGCGCGCGACGGCGCCCAGCCATTAAGCCTGTCGTGTGCGGGTGCACGGCACGATGCCCGCCACCGGAGGCCGCCCACGATGACCCCGCACCGCCTCAGTCGCCCCCTCCTCGCCCTCGCCGCCTTCCTCGCCACGGCGCCGCTCTCCCCTGCCCTCGCCCACGACCCCATCGACGGCTCGAAGCCGCCGCCGCAAACCTCGGGCGTGTCCATTCCGCCCGGCCAGATCGCGCGGGCGGTGAAGGAGATTGACTCTCTGGCGCAGGAGATGATGGCGCGCTCCGGCGTGCCCGGCCTCGCCGTGGTGGTGGTGCAGGACGGCAAGGTGCTGGCGCTCAAGGGCTACGGCGTGCGCAAGGCGGGCGAGGCCACCCCCATCGACGCCGACACCGTGTTCCAGCTCGCCTCTTTGTCCAAGGCCGTTGGGGCCGGCGTGGTGGCGCATGAGGTGGGAAAAGGCCGGGTGAAGTGGGAGACGCCGGTGCGCACCCTGCTGCCGTGGTTCGCCCTGAACGACCCGTGGGTGAGCGATCATGTCACGATCGGCGATCTCTACAGCCACCGCTCCGGCCTGCCGGACCATGCGGGCGACGAGCTGGAGAGCATGGGCTTCGACCGCCGGCAGGTGCTGGAGCGGTTGAAGCTGCTGCCGCTGGCGCCGTTCCGCGCCAGCTATGCCTATACCAATTTCGGCCTCACCGCCGCGGCCGAGGGCGTCGCCACGGCGGCGGGCAAGGAGTGGGCGGACCTCTCGGCCGAGGTGCTCTACAAGCCCCTCGGCATGGCCGCGACCTCCTCCCGCTTCGCCGATTTCATGGCTCGCCCCAACCGCGCCATCCCCCATGTGAAGACGGATAGCGGCTTCGTGCCGAAGTACCAGCGCGACCCGGATGCCCAGTCCCCGGCGGGCGGCGTGTCGTCCTCGGCGCGGGACATGGGCAGGTGGCTTGCCTTCGTGCTCGGCAACGGCACCTTCGAGGGCAACGAGATCGTGCCCGCCGTCGCGCTGCTGCCGGCCATGCGGGGTGAGACCATCTCGTCTCCCGCCTATGCGGAGGATGCCCGCCCCGGCACCTATGGCTACGGCTTCGGCGTCGGCGTCTCGCCGGCCGGGCGGGTGACTTTGGACCATTCCGGCGCCTTCATCCTCGGTGCGGCGACGAATTTCGTGCTGCTGCCCTCCGAGAAGCTCGGCATCGTCGTGCTCACCAATGCCCAGCCCACCGGCGCCCCCGAGGCGCTGGCCATGAGCTTCATGGACATCGTGCAGTTCGGCGGGCTGACGCGGGACTGGTACGCCGCCTATCAGCCGCTCATCTCGCCCATGTACAAGCCGGCCGGCGCGCTGGCCGGCAAGGTGCGGCCGGAGCGGGCGGTGCCGCCGCAACCCCTCGCCAGCTATACCGGCACCTATGGCAATGCCTATTTCGGCGACGCGACGGTGGTGGAGGAAACCGGCAGGCTGGTGCTCATCGTCGGCCCCCTGCCCCGCCGCTACGGCCTCGCGCCCTGGAACGGCGACACCTTCACCTTCGCACCCGAGGGCGAGGAGGCCTACGCGCCGGGCACGGTTTCCCAGGTGAAATTCACCGATGGGCGGATGACGGTGGAGATCTTCAACGAGAACGGGCTCGGCACGTTTGCCCGCAAGTGATCAGGCCCGCAAGTGACGTGCTGACAGGGAGGGCGCCATGGTCTTCTGGGTTCCGCTCATCGCCTATGCGGCGGTGGTGCTGCTGGCGGCGCTCTCCTTCGCCCGCCAGCCGGCGCCGCGCCGGCCGCTCGATCTCGCGCGGGCGCTGCTGCGCTATGTGAACCTCTTCCCCGTGGGGCTCATGGGGTTGTGGGGCGCGCTGGGGCATCTGGTGTTCCCGGCGCAATCCGCCGCCTCCATCGGCTGGGCGACCAGCCCGTTCCAGACCGAGGTGGGCCTCGCCAATCTCGGCATCGGCCTTGCGGGCGTCATCGCCGCTTTCTGGCGCGACTGGGGCTTCCGCGCCGCCGTGGCGGTGGTGACGGCCGGCTTCCTCGGCGGGGCGGGCATCAACCACATCATCGAGATCGGGAAGACCGGCAATTTGGCCGCAGGCAATGCCGGCCCCATCCTCTATACGGACCTCCTCACGCCGCTTTTGCTCGTCATCCTCCTCGCCCTGACCTACCGATCCGACCGGGCCGCGCGCTCGTAGGACGGGATATAGCTGGAGCGCCTGGACGGGCATGGTGGACGAGGAACGCAACCGCTTCTCCGCGCGTGCCGCGCGCTATGCCCGGGTGGGCGCCAATGTGGGCGGGGTTGCCGCGCGCATCGCCGGCGCCCGCCTCATGGGGCTCGACCGCGACGGCAACAATGCAGCCGCTCTCGCCTCTGCCTTGGGTGGGCTGAAAGGCCCGCTGATGAAGGTGGCGCAGCTCATGGCCACCATTCCGGACGTGCTGCCCCCCGAATATGCTGCCGAGCTTCAGAAGCTGCAGAGCGATGCCCCGCCCATGGGCTGGGCCTTCGTGCGCCGCCGCATGATGGCCGAGCTGGGCCGCGACTGGGAGCAGAGGTTCGCCAGCTTCGAGCACGCCCCCTCCGCCGCCGCCTCCCTCGGGCAGGTGCACAAGGCGGTGACGCTGGAGGGCGCCCGCGTCGCCTGCAAGCTCCAGTATCCGGACATGCAGGCGGCGGTGGAGGCGGACCTCGCCCAGCTCGACGTGCTCTTCTCCATCCACCGCCGCATGGACGGCGCCATCGACACCCGCGAGATCGCCCGAGAGATCGGCGAGCGGGTGCGCGAGGAGCTGGACTATCGCCGCGAGGCGAAGCACGCCGCGCTTTATGCCCACATCCTGAAGGACGAGCCCAAGGTCCGCGTGCCCGGCGTCCATGCCGATCTCTCCACCGGCCGCCTTCTGACCATGGACTGGCTGGACGGCGAGAAGATCCTCGGCTTCACCGAGCATCCGCTTGCCGAGCGCAATGCGCTGGCCGAAGCCATGTTCGCCGCCTGGTGGCAGCCCTTCTCGCGCTTCGGCGTGATCCATGGCGATCCCCACCTCGGCAACTACACCGTCTTCTCGGTGGACGGGCGGCCGGCGGGCATCAACCTCCTCGACTATGGCTGCATCCGCATCTTCCCGCCGCGCTTCGTGGCGGGCGTGGTGGACCTCTATCGCGGCCTGATGGCGGGCGACGACGCCCGCGTCGTCCATGCCTACGAGACGTGGGGCTTTAAGGAGCTGAAGCGCGAATTGATCGATGTCCTGAACATCTGGGCGCGCTTCATCTACGGACCGCTCATGGACGACCGGGTGCGCACCATTGCCGACGGGGTGTCGCCCGCCGCCTATGGGCGCAAGGAGGCGTTCACCGTCCACACCGCGCTGAAGCAGCTTGGTCCCGTCACCGTGCCGCGCGAGTTCGTGTTCATGGACCGCGCCGCCATCGGCCTCGGCGGCGTCTTCCTGCACCTGAAGGCGGAATTGAACTTCCACCGCCTGTTCGAGGATGCCATCGCCGACTTCTCCGCCGAGGGCGTCGCGGCCCGGCAGGCGGAGGGGCTGAAGGTGGCGGGGCTCTAGGCGCCGGAACCGCTATCCCGCCCGTCCCTCGATCACCAGAGCCCCGTCCGCGCCGCGCGCGGCCGGCAGCGGGGCGAGGCGGCGGTGGAGGTGAACCATGAAGGCGGTGCCGAACACCGGCAGAATGAGGTTGAGCACCGGCACGAACAGGATGGGCGCGATGAGCAGGCCGGCCACGAACACCGTCACCCCGTTCGCCCGCCTCAGCGCCCGCGCCTCCTCGGGCGTGCGATAGCGCATGGCGGCCAGCTCGAAATATTCCCGGCTGATGAGATAGGCGTTGGCCACGTAGAAGATGACCACGTTCACCCCCGGCACCAGCAGCAACAGCAGGGCCGCGAGGTTCACCAGCAGCACCAGCCCGAAGAAGCGCAAGGAATAGAAGAGCGCGCGCAGGAAGGGCTGCGGCTGGCCGGGCGGGTCGTTCGGATAGGTCGCCGTCTCCACCCGCTCGGCCACCTCGTCGAGGAAGAGGCCCGCCACCAGCGAGGACACCGCAGGCATCAGATAGACCACGCCGAACACCAGCCCCAGCCCCGCGATGACGGCGAGCGTGGTCTCGATCCACGGGTAGGACGTGATCTCGACGAAGTGCGTCAGCGCCGCCTCCAGCCCCACCGCGAGGGCCACGAGCAGCGCCAGCGCCAGCCCCATGGATTTCAGGAGCACGCCGCGCAGCAGCGGCGAGAAGGTCTGTCGCAGGGCGAGGATGGCGGCGGCGAGCATGATCGTTCCCGGTAAGCGCGGACCTTCAGGTGCGAGCGAGAGGTAGGGTGTGCGGCCCTCCGGCTCAAGTGCGGCAGGACCATCCAGCACCGATAATCAAAGTCGCATCATCAGCATCGTGCTCGTCATCCAGCTCATACGTCATGCCCGGCCTTGTGCCGGGCATCCACGTCGGGCCGATGGAACAATGGCCGAAAATGTATTCCCGGCCGATCGACGTGGATGGCCGAAACCCGCATGTTTGCGGGTTTCGTTCTTGGGGACGGAAGTCGGCTGTTGCCGACTTCCGGCACAAGCCCGGCCATGACGGCGGTTCCAACGTCCACCATCACAGCGTGACGCGCACCGCGTTCGTCACCTGCAGCACGCCCCACTGGTGGAAGCGCTCGGAATAGAGCTTGCGGATTTCGGCCAGCTTGGCCGCCGCCTCGGGCGTGTCGGGGTGATAGATGAGCACGAGGCGCGTGCCCTCGCGCACCACCTGCGCCGTGCCGTGGGCCTCGCCCTTCACCTGCCCGTAGGCGGCGATCACGGTGAGGCCATCCGGGAAGCGGGGCGTCACCTCCTTGGCGAGAAAGCCCTCCCACTCCTGCTCGCTCACGCCGCTGCCGTCGGCGCTGGCGAGGCCGAAGAGCAGCTTGGTCTCGATCATCACCACGCTCATGCCGGGCTGGAGCGTCGCGGGCGCGGCCTCCTCGGCGCGGGCGGCGGCAAGGGGCAGGAGGAGGCAGCCGAGCAGGAGCGCGGCGCAGTGCCACGCTTGGCCTCTCCGGGCGGAGAAGAATGTCGGAAGCGGCATGGGGAATCTGGCTCCGCGAAGGGAGCACAAGCATTGGCGGCTCGGCGCAAGGCCGCAAGCACCAGCCTCCGGTGCATGGGCTCCGCCGCCGCTCCGGCCCGCGAACGAACGTTCACTCTTGCGCCACAATCGTGCCCGCAGTATTGCGAACGAACATTCGCTCTCGCTCGCTCCAAGGTGTCGATCCGCCCAGATGTCACGCCCTTTGCCAGAGACTGCGCTCCGCGAGGCCGCCGCCCCGCGTCCGGACCACAAGCAGGAGCAGCGCAAGCGCATCCTCGATGCCGCCATGGTCTGCTTCGGCCGCGACGGCTTCCACGGCGCGTCCATGCAGAAGATCTGCGCCGAGGCGGGGATGAGCCCGGGGGCGCTCTACCGCTATTTCCCTTCCAAGGAATCCATCATCGCCGCCATCGTCGAAGGCGAGCGGTCCGAACGGCTCGCCATGTTCGACATGATTACGCAGGCGCCGTCCGTGCTCGGTGCGCTGGCGGCCTGCCTCGGCGAGCTGCTGAGCGGGCGCAACATGGCGACGGCGCGGCTCGGGCCGGAGATCATGGCCGAGGCGATCCGCAACGAAGACCTGCGCAACACCATGGCCACCTGCGAGGCGGAGACGAGCGTGCTGCTGGCCGAGGCGCTCACCACGGCGGTGAAGCAGGGCGAGATCGATCCGGCCCTCGACCTCGAGACCATCTGCATCGTGATCCAGCTCATCGGCGACGGCGTAATCCTGCATCACCAGCTCCATCCCGAATGGAAGCTGGAGGCGCGGATGCCGGCCATCGAGGCCATGGTGCGCCGCATGCTGGCCCCGGCCCAACCGAAAGCGGTGCCGGAATGACACGCACAATCAAGAACTGCATCTCCATCGCCTTACGTCACGGGAATGCCGCGGTTCAACCGCACGGTCCCGCGCTCCTTCGGAACGAGGTTCTTTCCACCATGTCCGCGTCCGTCCGCCCGGCGCTCCGTCCCGCCCCCTCTGCGGCTTCCCGCCTCGCCGTCTCGGCCTCCCTCGTCCTCGCCGCGGGCGCCCTCCTCGCGCCGCCCGCGATCGCGGCCGAGCCGGCGAAGGCAGCCGAGGCCGCCCGCGCGTCGGCCCTCTCGGTGACGGTGGTGAAGCCGCGGCCGGACACCATGGCCGACACGCTGCTCGTCACCGGCTCCATCAAGCCGCGCGAGGAGATCGAGGTGGGACCGGAAATCGAGGGTTATCGCCTCGTGGAGATTCTCGCCGAGGCCGGCGACCGGGTGACGAAGGGCCAGGTGCTGGCCCGCCTGTCGCGCGACGTGCTGGAGACCCAGCTCGCTCAGAACACCGCTTCCGCCGCCAAGGCCCGCGCTGCCATCGCCCAGCAGCAGGCGGCCCTCGACCAGGCCATTGCGCAGGAGACCGAGGCCACCGCCGCGGTGGAGCGCACCCGCCAGCTCAGCAAGACCGGCACCTCCTCCCAGGAGCAGCTGGAGCAGCGCGAGCGCGCGGCGAAGGTCGCCACCGCCCAGGTCGCCGCCGCGCGCGAGACGCTCATCGCCGCCCAGGCGGAAGCGGTTTTCGTGAAGGCCCAGCGCGACGAGCTGGAGGTGAAGCTGAAGCGCACCGACGTGCGCGCCCCCGCCGCCGGCCTCGTGCTCTCGCGCGACGCCAAGCTCGGGGCCATCGCCCTCTCCACCCGCTCGGCGCCCCTGTTCCGCATCGCCGAGGACGGCGCCATGGACCTCGACGCCGACGTGCCGGAAGGCGCCATGCCGCGCATGAAGGACGGACTTTCCGCCCAGGTGGTGCCGGCCGGCTTCGAGGACCCCCTCGGCGGCAAGGTCCGCCTCGTCTCCGCCGAGGTGGACCGCGCCTCGCGCCTCGGCAAGGTGAAGATCGCACTGCCCGCGGACCCGCGCCTGAAGTCCGGCGCCTACGGCCGCGCGGTGATCGCGCTCGGCGAGGTCAAGGGCCTCAGCCTGCCGCAGTCCGCCGTCATGTTCGATGCGGAAGGCGCCTATGTGCTCACCGTCACGGACGGCATCGTCGGCATCCAGCGCATCACGCCCGGCCTGAAGAAGGAGGGCCGCATCCTCGTCACCGAGGGGCTTTCCGCCGACGCGGACGTGGTGGCGCGGGCCGGCAGCTTCCTGCGCGACGGCGACCGGGTGACGCCGGTGCGCTCGCAACTCTCCCTCGGCGAGGCGCGCTGATGGCTCTCAACGTC
>JAYSCE010000032.1:13918-16000 GCA_041915035.1 Xanthobacter sp. | reverse complement strand
CACCGCCGCACCCTGCAGCGGATTTTGGCCAAGCGGGCGCCGCGGTAGCGGTTCCCGCCAAGCAAAGGACGGGCGCCGCGGTAGCGGTTCCCGCCAAGCACAAGCAAAAGGGGGGCGCGCGGTAGCGGGTGCCCGGAACCTACAGGTCGGCCCGCAGCAGGTCCGGGTCGTAGAGCACAGCAAGGCGGGTGGCGGCGGCGCGGGCGAAGCGCAGGGTCAGCGCCTTGCGCGTCGCTGCCGGCAGGGGATGGAGCGGCGCGGGCCTCAGGCATTCGGCGCCGAAGGCGTCGGCGACGAACAGGCCTGTCTCCTCCGGCAGGATCTCCACCGGGAAGTCCATCGGCACCGCGAACATCAGCCGGTCGCAGAAATCGCGATATTCCGGCCACTTGGCATCGGTGCGGAAGTCGGTCACCGACGACTTGATCTCGATGATGGTGATCTCGCCCTTCGGTCCCAGCGCGAGGATGTCGGCCCGCCGCCCGCTCACGAGCGAGAATTCGGGCAGCCCGGCCATGCCCGACAGCGCCAGATGACGCAGCACCCCACGCTGGACCGCCCGGGCGGTCTCCGACTGGCGGCCGTCGGGCCGTGGCTCGGGGAGGAGCGCCCGCATCGCCGTCTCAGGAGGCAGCCTTCAACGCCTCGGCCTCCTCGTGGGACGGCTCGGGCGCGAAGGCGCGCTTGATGGCGGCATTGAGTTCGCCGCCGAACACGAAGATGGAGGCGGTGAGGTAGAGGAAGACCAGCGCGATCATCACCGAGGCGAGGCCGGCATAGGTGGTGACGTAATTGGCCGGAAATTCCGCCAGATAGAAGCCGAAGGCCGAGGCGGCGACCAGCCACATGACCAGCGTCACCAGAATGCCGGGCGCCACCTCGGCGAGCTTGCGCCGTCCGGCCGGCAGCCACAGGTGCGCCACCAGCAGCGACACCACGAGGATGATGGAGGTGGCGCCGAAACGCAGCACGGTGATAGTGCCCGAAAAGCGCTTGAGCGCCGGCACCTGCGCCACCGCCGTCTGCCAGAGGAGCGGCCCGAGCACCACGAGGAAGGACAGCGCCAGCATGGCGGCGGCGGCGATCAGCACATAGCCGATGGATTCCAGCCGCAGCCAGTACCAGGCCCGCATCTCCTTCATGCCATAGGCGCGGTTTAGGCCGATGCGCAGGCTCTCGACGCCGTTGGAGGAGAAATAGAGGGCGAGCACCACGCCGTAGGTGAGCACGTCGGTCCGCACCTGGTTCACCACGTTGTAGATCTCGCGCGAGATGGGCCCCGCCACCTGCTCGGGCCACGTCTCCAGAATAAGCTGGATGGTCTCCTGCGCCAGCGGGCGAAGGTCGAGGAAGCCAGCCAGCGCGGTGACGAAGATCAGGAAGGGGAACAGGGACATGAGCGCCGACAGG
Organism: Xanthobacter sp.; assembly: GCA_041915035.1. Taxonomy (GTDB): domain Bacteria; phylum Pseudomonadota; class Alphaproteobacteria; order Rhizobiales; family Xanthobacteraceae; genus Xanthobacter. The sequence continues at coordinate 14,590 of JAYSCE010000032.1, read as the reverse complement.
GCGATGTGGCTGGCGATCGCCCAGCCATCGTCGGCAGAGAAGGTCCAGAACGCATCCAGAACGATATGGTAGATGCGCCGCAACATGTGGTCTCCCGTTTCAACTCACATCGGGCTTTCCGGCCGGAATGGCAAGCGCCGGCAGCGCCCGTCCACGGCCCGGCTGGTGGCGCCGCGCGCCTTCGGCTAAACAGCGCTGACAGGGCGCCGTCGATCCGGCGTCCGGACCTGCCGAGAGGCCCCATGCCGCGCCAGCCCAAAAGTCCGGCTGAATTGTCCCCGGCTGAATTATCCCCGGGGGCCGGCACTTCCCAGGCCGACCCGGAAGATGCAACGCCGGACACTGCATCGGGCGTTCCCACGCTACGGGATCGGCTGGGCAAGATCGTCGCCCTCGCCCACCTCAAGCTCGCGCTTCGGGCCACCATCGCCGGGATCGTCACCTATCTGCTGGCGGAACAGTTTTCCCTCCCCAACGGCTATTGGGCGGTTCTGACGGCGGTGTTGGTGGTGCAGGCGACGCTGGGCGCCAGCCTCTCGGTGGCAATCGACCGGGCCCTGGGAACGCTGGCGGGGGGCGTCGTCGGCGTGGCCGGGGCCATGGTGGCGGGCTCATCCCCGCTGGAGACCCTGGCCGTGCTGTCGCTGGCGCTGTTCGTCGCCGCGGCCATGG
>JAYSCE010000032.1:0-13908 GCA_041915035.1 Xanthobacter sp. | reverse complement strand
CTCGCCCAGCTTCAAGCTGGCGCCGGTGACGGTCATCATCGTCATGCTCGCCCATCCCGGCGGCGACGCGCCGTGGCTGGCGGGGTTGACGCGGGTGGCGGAGATCGCGCTGGGCGGGGTGGTCGGCCTCCTGTGCGCCATTCTCATCCTGCCCGAGCGCGCGCTCGGGAAGCTGTTCCCCCATTGTGCGAAGGCCTTGCGTCTGACCGCCCGGTTGCTGGACCGCGGGCAGGGTGGGCTGCTCGGGCGGGGGCTCGATCCCTCGGCCATCGATCGGCTCAACGGCGGGGCGCGCCTCGCCCTGCGGGCGGCCGACCTGCGTCTCGTGGAGGTGCGCGCCGAGCAGGCCGGGCGGCTGACCACCCAGACCGATCCCGCGCCGGTGGTGCGGGGCGCACGGCGGCTGTGGCATTCCGCCATCATCCTGCTGCGCAACGCCGACCGGCCGTTGGACGAGCCCGTCGCCGGCCTCGTCTCTGCCACCCTGACCGCCGCGACGACCGCGCTCTCCGCCCAGATGTCAGCCATCGCCGACCGGCTCGACGGCCAGCCGGTTGCGGACCTCGCCACCCGTGCCGATGCGGCAAGCGCAGCGGTGGCGGCGCTTGAGGCGCGGGTGGAAGAGCTCAACACCCAGGGCGCCTTCGGTGCGGTGGGTGCCGAGACGCTGACGGCCCTGTTCTCCGCAGTCTCGGCCTGCGTCCACATGCGGGAGAACCTCGAGGAACTCGCCGCCCGCCTCGCCGAGGTGCAGGGCGAGGCGCCCTGACGGCCGACTTCGCTCCGTCCCCTCACGGCGAAAGTCGGATCGACCGCGACGATGGATTCCGTATCAAGGCGCATGCGCCGCACCATTCGCGGCGCAGCGTCTGATCCGGCCTTGTCCCGGCGTTCGTAATCAGGCGTTGCCTTGGCCCGGTTCCGGGGCAAGGATAGGTCAATTGCGCAATGCACAATCAAGGGGGAGAGTTCATGTCCGCCAGCGCCGCCGTTCAGTCCGTGCCCACCGGGGAATTCGACGCCGTGGCGCTCGGGCGCGTCGCGACCGACAGCCTGGAGAAGCTGCTGGCCGAGGCGACCTCCCTGGTGAAGGCCAAGGTGACGGACGGCGGGCGCATCTCTTCCGCATTGCTGGAGAAGGAGCAGCGCGCCACCCACGGCCTCGCCTGGCTCGCGACCTACGTCTTCTCCGTGCGCGAGCTGGTGCACTATGCCGACCGCCTGACCGAGATGGGCAAATTCGGCGACACAGAGAAGCTGATCGTCCAGATCGGCCTCGGCGAGTACACCGCGCAGATCCTCGGCGGCATTCCCATGAGCCAGGGCGAGATCGTCCGGCTGCCTGATCTCTACGTCTCCGGCGCGACCATTGCGGCGCTGGCCGCCGAGCCGGCCATCGCGGCGCTGGTGGAGAACGGCAACACGGCGGCGAGCCGCGCCGCGCTCGCCGACATCATCCGCGACGCGCATCTCGCCGGCACCATCGGCGAGGCGGGGCTGGACGAGACCACCGAGGCGATGCGCACCGAGATGCACCGGTTCGTGGAGGCGGAGGTCGCCCCCCACGCCCACGAGTGGCACCTCAAGAACGACTACATCCCGCTGGAGATCATCTCCCAGCTGTCCGAGATGGGCGTGTTCGGCCTCACCATCCCCGAGGAGTTCGGCGGCCTCGGCCTGCCGAAGGAGGCCATGTGCGTCGTCACCGAGGAGCTGTCGCGCGGCTATATCGGCGTCGGCTCGCTGGGCACCCGCTCGGAGATCGCGGCGGAGCTGATCCTCGCCGGCGGCACGGACGAGCAGAAGGGCCACTTCCTGCCCAAGATCGCCTCGGGCGAGATCCTGCCCACGGCGGTGTTCACCGAGCCCAACACCGGCTCCGACCTCGCCTCGCTGCGCACCCGCGCGGTGAAGGAGGGGGATGTCTACAAGGTCAACGGCAACAAGACCTGGATCACCCATCCGGTCCGCGCCGACATTATGACGCTGTTGGTGCGCACCAATCCGGCCGAGCCGGGCTACAAGGGCCTGTCCATCCTGCTCGCCGAAAAGCCGCGCGGCTCCGACGAGAACCCGTTCCCCGCCGAAGGCATGACCGGCGGCGAGATCGAGGTGCTCGGCTATCGCGGCATGAAGGAATACGAGATCGGCTTCGACGGCTTCACCGTGCCGGCGACGAACCTGCTCGGCGGCGAGGAGGGGCAGGGCTTCAAGCAGCTCATGACCACCTTCGAGAGCGCCCGTATCCAGACCGCCGCCCGCGCCGTGGGCGTGGCCCAGGCGGCCATGGAGGTGGGCCTGAAATATGCGCAGGAGCGCATCCAGTTCGGCAAGGCGCTCATCAACTTCCCCCGCGTCGCCGACAAGATCGTGATGATGGCGGTGGAGACCATGATCGCCCGCCAGATCACCTATTTCGCCGCCCGCGCCAAGGACGAGGGCCGCCGCACGGACCTCGAGGCCGGCATGTCCAAGCTGCTCGGCGCCCGCGTCGCCTGGGCGGCGGCGGACAACGCCTTGCAGATCCACGGCGGCAACGGCTTCGCGCTGGAATATCCGGTGTCGCGCATCCTGTGCGACGCGCGCATCCTCAACATCTTCGAGGGCGCGGCGGAGATCCAGGCGCAGGTCATCGCCCGTCGCCTGCTGGACGGGGGCAATTGAGCGGCTTGGCTGGAGGGATCGGCGAAGCCCTGCTGATCGACGACGCGCGGCCTGAGGACGAGGCCGCATGGCGTCGCCTCTGGGCGGGCTACAATGCCTTCTACGAGACCGAGGTGGGGGCGGACATCACCGCCCGCACCTGGGCTCGCATCCTCGATCCCTCGGTCCCCATGATCGGCCGCATCGCGCGGCGCGGCGGCGAGCCGGTGGGATTCTCCATCAGCATCCTGCACGAGGGCACCTGGGTCGCCGCCCCGGTCTGCTATCTGGAAGACCTGTTCGTCGATCCCGCCTGCCGTGGGGGCGGGATCGGCCGTGCGCTGATCGCGGACCTGGTTCGCCTTGGCCGGGAGCGGGGCTGGTCGCGCCTCTACTGGCACACGCGGCAGGACAACCCCGCCCGCCGGCTCTACGACGAATTCGTCTCGGCGGACGATTTCGTCCGCTATCGCATGGAGCTGTGACCCGCCGGCTCACGCGAGCCGGGCGGCATTGTCCCGCGCATAGGTCTCGAGCGTGCGGGGGGCATGGCCGGTCAGCGTTTCCACATCACCGGTGATGCCCGCCGTCCACCCCTCCCGGACGGGATGGAAGAGCGTGGCCAGGAAGCGCGCATAAGCTTCCGGCACGCCCGCGCCGGTGAGGATGCCGACGAAGGCGCCGTCGCTTACCGGCGTGTAGGCGATGGGCTTGCCCGTCACCTGCGAGAGGATGGCCGCCGCCTCGCCATAGCTCAGCGCCTCAGGTCCGGTGAGGGTGAAGGCGCGCCCGTCGAAGCGGTCTGTGGTGAGGGCCGCGGCGGCGCTTTCGGCGATGACGCCCCGGTCGATGAAGCTCGTCTTGCCATCCGCGGCCGGTACGGCGATCACGCCGTGATCGATGCCAGGCTTCCAGAAGGTCTGGAAATTGTCCGCGAACCAGTTGGGCCGCAGGATCACGAACGGCGTGCCGGAGCGCTCCAGCGCCAGCTCCACCTGCCGATAGGGAATGGCGTCGTCCGCGTCGACCCCGAGGGCCGTCATCAGCACCACCTTCACCTTGCGGGCGGCGGCGGCCTCGATCACGGGCAGGAGGCGACGGGTGGTGTCCAGCGAGCCGGTCGGCGCCAGCACGAAGAGCCGGTCCACGCCGTCGAGTGCGCCAGCGAGGGTGGACGGGTCGTCCAAGTCGACGGCCACACCCTTCGCGCCGCCCACCGCCTTGCCCGAGCGGGAGGCGGCCTTCACCTGTTCACCCTTCGCGAGAAGGGCCTCCACCAGCGGCTGACCTACATTGCCGTTGGCCGCGAAAACCAGAATCTGACCCGACATGATCGCTCTCCTGCTGACCGGCCCACCGGGCGGGGCATCCAAGGATAGGTTTCCATTGGAAACCAGCTTCCAAACGGATACATACTCTTGGTCAGGCGAGCCCAAAAGAGAGCACTTTGAAGTCACATGGTCACTTACGGGAAACCTGAGGACATGCAGACGCCGGCCGGCGAGAGCTGCCGGCTTCCCTGGCCCTTCGATGTCTATGAGGCGCAATGCCCGACTCGCATGGTGCTGGACCGCATCGCCGACAAATGGGCGGTGCTGATCCTCGACCGGCTGCGCGACGGGCCGGTGCGGTTCAACCATCTGAGGCGGGACATCAAGGGCATCTCGCAGAAGGTGCTGTCGCAGACGCTGAAGAAGCTGGAGCGCGACGGGCTCCTCTCGCGGGCCGTGTTCCCCACGGTGCCGGTCACGGTGGAATATGCGTTGACGCCGCTCGGCCGTACGCTGACCGACGCGGTGGCGGCCATCGCCCATTGGGCCGAGCGCAACATGGAGGCGGTGCTGGCCGCCCAGGCGGCCTATGATGCGCGGGCGGAGGGCGACGCGGGGCTCTAATCCGCCGCGCCCTCGTCCGCATCTTCCGGCCCCGGCACGTATTCCAGAATGTCGCCGGGCTGGCAGCCGAGGGTTTCGCAGATGCGGGCCAGCGTATCGAAGCGCACGCCTCGAACCTTGCCGGACTTGAGCAATGAGACGTTCTGCTCGGTGATGCCGATGCGCTCGGCAAGCTCGCGCGAACGCATCTTGCGGCGCGCCAGCATCACGTCGAGATTGACGATGATGGGCATGGTGCTCCCATAGCCTCCCCGCTCAGATGAAGCTCGCGTTTTCTTCCGCGATGCGCGCCGCCTCGCGCATGACCGCGCCAACCCCGATGACGAGCAGGCCGACGATCACCGCCACCACGTCATGGCTGGAGATGGAGACGGCGATGGCGCGCGCGCCGGGCGGGTTGTTGAGGGTGAGGGCGATGCTCAGCGCCACCCCGACGAAGGGCGCGATCAGTCCCTGAAGCGCGACCGCCGCGCCGAAGCGTTCCAGCCGGACCGCGAGCAGGGCCGAGATGAGCTCACCGCGGCCGAAATCGCGGAAGATCTGGCGCACCTGCAGCAGGCCATAGGCGAGGATGCCGAGCGGAATCGCGGAAATCGCGAGGCCGGCGGCGAGGCTCGCGCCATCGAGCGCGACGGGATGTCCGACGAGGCCGACGCGCGGGACGATGACACGCTCCACCAGCCCCGGCGACAGCCAGATGCCGAGGCCGGATGCCACCAGCAGCAGGAGGACCACGAGGGTCGCGACCGAGAGGGTGCGGCCGAGGCGCACGACGCGATGGAGTTTGGGGTCGAGGGGTGAAACGGACATGAACGACCTTTCCTTGACGCATTCATTTTTTATCGTAAAACAGTAATTATTCAACCCAAAATGAGAGATCGAATGCGGTTCTTTCCTGCCCTTGGGCGCGCCTTGCGGCCGCTCGCCGTGCTGGCGCTCGTTGTGTCCGTCGGGGCCTGTTCCCATGTGCCCATCAGCTCCCTCCCGCAGCTCGCGACTCTCGACCTTGAGACGGCGGACCTCACCGTCCTGCGTGCGGCCGTGCGGGCGCCGAAGGAGATCGTCGCGGTTCCCGGCGGGGCGTTTGTCGTCATGTCCTACTGGCGACAGGGCGAGGAGGCCCGCAAAACCACCGTGCAGGCGGCGCTGGAGGTGGAGGCTGATCCGAAAGCGCTTTCGGCGCTGAAGGAGGAAGAGCGCGCGGGTATGCGCATCACCGTCTTCAGGCTGACGGACGAAGGCCGGCGCAAGCTGGAGGCGGCGCGCAGCGAGGCGCTGGCGCTGAAATCGGACGAGCTGGCGAAGGGCCGGCGCGCCAGCGGATCGCTCGCGGTTTCCGCGGAGGGGTGCGTGCGCGGCACGCTGCCGGCGGGGCCGCTTCTGCTCAGCACCTATCTCAGGCTGAAGCCGGGCGGAAACTTCGTGACCCTGATCCAGGACATCGACCTGAGGACCCTGCTCGCCCAGGCCGGCTCCGATGAAAGCGCCATGAAGCCGTGCGTCAACTGAAGCCCTGCGCCGATTGCCCGGGGCTCACGCCTCGGCGGCGGGCGGAATCTCCACTTCCATCGCCTCGTGGCCGGTCAGGCGGAAGAAGGCGCGCAGCGCATCCGGCGTAAGCACGGTGGTGCGGGCATTGGTGAGCGGGTGGCAGCCCACGAGATCGGCGCGCATGAGCGCGGCATCGATGGCAAAGCGGACGCGGCCTTGGGTGTCGTTGGCGAGCGCCAGCAGGCTCACCGAGCCGGGCAGGATGCCGAGGTGCTCCATGAGCGCTTCCGGCGAGGCGAAGGAGAGCGAGCCCTTCGCCCCGAGCGGTCCGCGCAGGGCCTTGAGGTTCACCGGGGTGTCCTCGGCCAGCGTGAGCAGGAAATAGGTCTTCTTCCCGTCGCGCAGGAACAGGTTCTTCGTGTGGGCGCCGGGAATGTCGCCGCGCAGCGCCTGGGATTCGGCCACCGTGTGGACGGGCGGATGCTCGTAGGTGGTGCCGGGGATGTCGTTCTGGGCGAGGAGGGCGAGGAGCGTGTCGGGCGTGTGGGGCGTGTCGGACGTGTTGGTCATGGGCCGGTCGGTCTGGACGGGGAAGAGGCCAGCCTTAGACCCGCCCCGCTGCCTCGGGCAAGCGGGCTCCCGCGGCTGACGGCCTGAAGGCCGCCAGTCCCGGTGCCCTGAACAGCCCGCCCGCCCGAGGGCGAAAAGGCCGCCGCTCCACGGAGCTGGCGGCCTGTTCCATCAGCGAAGCTGGGTCAGGCACGCACCGGCCGCTTCGGCGGCGGGGCGGGCGTTGCTCATGGAGACGGCGCCGGACTGGACCAGGGCCTTGGTCTTCGCGGTCACGAGCGCCCGCGGGTCGGACGCGCTGGCGAAGCCCGGCGCGACGGCGGCATAGATCGCCTTGGCGTCGGCACCGAGGCCGGCGGCGCACTGGTCGGCCGAGGCCTTGTCGGCGAGCGCCGGGGCGGCGCAGGCAAGGGTGAGGGCGGCGGCGCAGAGCAGGGACTTCATGGGGTGTTGCCTCCAGTGGATTTCAGGACGCGCGCGATCAGCGCACGCCGACGCGGTTCACCGGGCCGCCGGCATTCACGCCGGCTCCGGGCGCGACACCGACTCCGGGCGCACCGACGCCGACGCCGGGGGTGACCCCCACGCCGGGGGCTCCGGCGCCGGGCACGCAGCCTGCGGGATAGCCGGGCCGGGTGCAATGGACCGCTGCGCGGGCCGCCGGGGCCGTGGGACGGGCGACGCAGCCCTTGGGAACGCCGACCGTCCGGCAATAGACCACGGCACCCGCGGGAGCGGTCGTCGCGAGCGTGACGACGGCGGCGGGGGGCATCGCGGCGAGGGTTGCGGCAAGGAAAGCGGAACGTGTCAGCAGGCGCAGTCGCATGGCGGCCTCGGCATCCTTGGAAGACACCTGTGCGTGACGCCCGGGGTGACACCGCGCCGAGGTGACTTCACGTGAGCTAGGCTCCATCCTGTCTTACCGCAATGGCGATTCTTGGCCTGACTGACGTTGGGTCCTGCGGGATGATGGGGCGGAGGCGCGGGTGCCGGGGCGGCGGGTGGCGGAGCGGTCGGGTTCGGCGGTGGATTGGCTCGATGCCGCGTGCGGGGCCGAGGCGCGGGCGGCGCTTGCCGCCCATCCGGCCTTCCGGCCGGCAGTGGCGCGCCTCGTCAGCGAGATCAGCGCGCTCTACAGCGGCAACCGCCTGCTCAATCGGCTGCTGAGCGATCGCGGCCGCAACATGCTGGGCCTTCTGGTTCTCTATCTCGATGCCTTGCCGCCGGCCGAGGGCGGCGGGCTGACGGCCGCGCGGATCGTCGCCCTGTGTACCGCAACCGGCCTGTGCAGCCGGGGCCGGGCGAAGGCGATGCTCGCCCTCATGCGCTGGGGCGGCTATTTGACGTCGGCGGCGCCGACCGAGGATCGACGGGTGAAGCCGCTGATCCCGCAGGAAAAGCTCGTCGCCCTCCAGCACCAGCGGTGGCGCCTCGTTTTCGAGGCTGGCAGCGCGCTCGATCCTGAACTCGCCCGGCTCGCGCCCCGCCTCAATGATCCGGCCTTCACGCGGATGCTCGCGGTGCTGCTGGGCGATGCCTTCCTCGCCGGCTTCCGCCCGGTTTCCGCGGCCCGCGAACTGGAGGATCTGGTTGATCGCGACGGCGGGCTGATGGTGCTGATCGCGCTGCTCACCGCCGAATCGGCCGGCGACGAGCCACCGTCCATCGCCAATCTGGCGCGCCGCTTCCACCTGTCGCGGGCGCATGTGCTCGATTTGCTGCGGCTCAGCGAGGAACGCGGGCTGGTGGAGCGTGGCGCGCGCGGCACCGGCCACCTGTCGGCGCTGGGGCGGGAGGCGCTGGAGCGCTTCTTCGCCGGCATCTTCGCCGTGATGTCGGGCGCCGCCCGCGCCGCCGAGGCCCGTCTTCACGGCGCGTGAAAGCACCTTCGCCCGGAACGGCCTTTCGCTCCTGCACAATTTCCTTAAGACTAAGGTCGAAAGAGACGTGCGCCGCAGCAGCGGACGAGTCCGGGGGAAATCGGATGACGAATTTGGCACTTTCGAGCGGCATCGCGCCGCGCGCAGAGGACGTGAAGGACCAGCCGCTGCGCGACGACATCCGGCTGCTCGGCCGCATTCTCGGTGACACCGTGCGTGACCAGGAAGGCGCCGAGGTGTTCGACCTCGTGGAGCGCATCCGCCAATTGTCCATCCGCTTCCACCGCGACGACGACCAGGCGGCCCGCGACGAACTGGGCGGCCTGCTTGGTGCGCTGCCCGCCGACCGCTCCCTCGATACCATCCGCGCCTTCAGCTACTTTTCCCACCTCGCCAACATCGCCGAGGACCAGCACCACATCCGCCGCAACCGCGCCCACGCCATCGCCGGCTCGGCGCCGCGGGCGGGCAGCCTCGCCTATGCCTTTTCGCGCGCGGAGCAGATGGGCATTGGCCGCGAGGCGCTGGCGCACTTCTTCTCCGGCGCGCGCATGAGCCCGGTGCTCACCGCCCATCCCACCGAGGTGCGCCGCAAGAGCACGCTCAATCGCGAGATGGAGATCGCCGCCGAGCTGGATCGCCGCGAGCGGGTGGTGCCCACGCCGCAGGAGCGGGAGGAGGGCGAGGAGATTCTGCGCCGCGCGGTGCTCACCCTGTGGCAGACGGCGCTGCTGCGCCGCATCAAGCTGACCGTGCTGGACGAGGTGGCGAACGGTCTCTCCTATTACGACTACACCTTCCTCACCGAGGTGCCGCGCCTCTATTGCGCCATCGAGGACCGCCTCGCCGAAGAGAGGGACGAAGTGCAACTGCCCTCGTTCCTGCGCATCGGCAGCTGGATCGGCGGCGACCGTGACGGCAACCCCTTCGTCACCGCCCAGGTGCTGAAGGAGACCGTGCGCCTGCACCGCGACCGCATCCTCGCCCATTACGAGGAGGAACTGGTGGCGCTCGGGGCCGAGCTGTCGCTTGCCCAGCGCCTCGTGACCGTTTCCGATGCCCTCACCGAGCTCGCCGCCCGCTCACCGGACCGCTCCCAGGAACACCGCGAGGAGCCCTATCGCCTCGCCCTCGCCTACGTGCTGGAGCGCCTGCGCCAGACCGGCCGCAAGCTGCGCGGGGAGCCGCTGACGGCCGAAGGGCTCGTCCCCTACGTCACGGCGCAGGAGTTCCGTGCGGACCTCGACATCATCAGCGAGTCGCTGGTGGCAAACGGCTCGAAGGTTCTTGCCCGCGGGCGGCTTCGGCTGCTGCGCCGCGCGGCCGACTGCTTCGGCTTCCACCTCGCCTGCATCGACCTCCGGCAGAATTCGGACGTCCATGAGCGTGTGGTGGGCGAGTTGCTGGAGAAGGCGGTGCCCGGCAGCAACTACGCGGGCCTCGACGAGGAGGCGCGCATCGCGCTGCTGCTCAAGGAGCTGGCGACCCCCCGGCCGCTCGCCTCTCCGTTCATCGCCTATTCGGACGAGACCTGCTCCGAACTCGACATCCTGCGCGAGGCGGCCGCCGCGCACCGGGCGCTGGGGCGCGAGGTGATCCCCAACGCCATCATCTCCAAGGGCGAGGGCGTCTCGGACCTTCTTGAGGTGGCGCTGCTGCTCAAGGAGGTCGGCCTCGTTACCAGCGACGGGGCGGGCGGGCTCGTGAGCGAGGTGAACATCATCCCGCTGTTCGAGACCATCTCGGACCTCAAAGCCTGCGCCAAGGTGATGGACCGCGCCTTCGCCATTCCCGCCTATCGAAAGCTGGTGGAAAGCCGCGGCGCCGAGCAGGAGGTGATGCTCGGCTATTCGGACAGCAACAAGGACGGCGGCTTCGTCACGTCCGGCTGGGAATTGTACAAGGCGGAGATCGGCCTCATCGAGGTGTTCCGCGCGCACGGCGTGCGCCTGCGCCTATTCCACGGCCGCGGCGGTTCGGTGGGCCGGGGCGGCGGGCCGAGCTATGACGCCATCCTCGCCCAGCCGGGCGGGGCGGTGAACGGGCAGATCCGCATCACCGAGCAGGGCGAGATCATCGCCTCCAAATATTCCAACCCCGATGTGGGCCGTCGCAACCTTGAGATCCTCGTCTCGGCGACGCTGGAAGCCTCCCTGCTCCAGCCGCAATACAAGGCGCCGCGCACCGAATTCCTCACCGCCATGGAGGACATCTCGGACACCGCCTTCGCCGCCTATCGCAACCTCGTCTACGAGACCGAGGGCTTCGAGGACTATTTCTGGTCTTCCACCGTCATCAACGAGATCGCGACGCTGAACATCGGCTCGCGCCCGGCCTCGCGCGCCAAGACCCGCTCCATCGAGAAGCTGCGCGCCATCCCCTGGGTGTTCTCCTGGGCGCAGTGCCGGCTGATGCTGCCGGCGTGGTACGGCTTTGGCACGGCGGTGGAGGCCTTCGTGGCGCGCCGGCCGGACTATGGCCTCTCCTTCCTCAAGGCCATGCAGCATGAATGGCCCTTCTTCCGCACCCTGCTCTCCAACATGGACATGGTGCTGGCGAAGAGTTCGCTTGCCATCGCCTCGCGCTATGCGGAGCTGGTGCCGGACGTGGAATTGCGCACCGCCATCTTCGGCCGCATCCGAGCGGAATACGAGCTGACGTTGAAGCATCTCCTCGCCATCATGGACCAGCAGAAGCTGCTGGAGGGCAATCCGCTGCTGGATCGCTCCATCCGCAACCGCTTCCCCTATCTCGATCCGCTGAACCACCTGCAGGTGGAGCTTCTGCGCCAGCATCGCGCCAGCCCCGGCGACGACAAGGTGCTGCACGGCATCCAGCTCTCCATCAACGGCATCTCGGCCGGCCTGCGCAACTCGGGCTGAGGGGCACCTGTCCCGTTCCGGCACAGGCCGGGACGGGCGATCGGGACGCAGCGGGAACGGGGCGTGACCGAATCGGCTGCGGCCCCGTTTTCCGGGTTCGTTCCGCTCCGGCCGCCATCCTGTGCCGGCCTCTTCCCACCGGCTTCGCTTGGCGCTCTAATCAAAACGATTAGGGTGGCCGCGATCTTTCATAACGAGCCCCCGGACAGCTCAAGGACCAGAAGCCGATGCCCCTCACCCTCGGCGTCATCGCTGACGACTACACTGGCGCCTCCGACCTCGCGAACACCCTGTCGAAGGAGGGCGTGCGCACCGTCCAGACCATCGGCGTGCCCGATGCCGCGCTGGCGCTGCCCGATGCCGACGCGGTGGTGGTTTCGCTGAAAAGCCGGTCGATCCCGGCGGACGAGGCGGTGGCGCAGTCGCTGGCGGCCTATGCGTGGCTGAAGGGGCGGGGCGCATCGCACATCCTGTTCAAGGTCTGCTCCACCTTCGATTCCACCGACGAGGGCAATATCGGCCCCGTTACCGATGCGCTGCGCCTCGCCACCGGCGCCGCCATCGTGCCGGTGACGCCGGCGTTCCCGGAGACTGGGCGCACCGTCTACATGGGCCACCTCTTCGTCGGCGACGTGCCGCTGAACGAGAGCCCGCTGAAGGACCATCCCCTCAACCCCATGACGGATTCGGACCTGAAGCGCGTGCTGGCGCGCCAGAGCGCCGGCCGGGTCGGGCTGGTGCCGCTGAAGGACGTGGCGGCGGGGGCCGATGCGGTCTCCGCCCGGCTGGAAAAGCTGGCGCTGGAGGGGCGCACCGCGGCCATCGTGGATGCGGTGTTCGACCGGGATCTGGAGGCGGTGGGCATCGCGGCGGCGGCCCTGCCGCTCTCCACCGGCGCCTCGGGCCTCGGCCTCGGCCTGGCGCGCGCGCTGATCGCGGACGGGCGGGTGCTGCGGCAGCAGAGCGACGGCGTGGCGCTGGCGGCGGGCATTGGCGGGTATGCGGCCGTGGTTGCCGGTAGCTGCTCCAAGGCGACGCTGGAGCAGATCGCCATCGCGGAAGGTCAGATGCCGGTGCTGCGGCTCTCCGCCGAACGCCTCGTCACCCATCCCGAGGCCGAGGTCGCCGCCGCGCTGGAGTGGGCGAAGGCGCGCCTCGCATCCGGGCCGGCGCTGATCGCCGCGAGCGGGGCGCCCGAGCAGGTGGCGGAAGTGCAGGCCCGCTTCGGGCGACATGCGGCGGGCGTCGCCATTGAGCACGGCACGGCGGCGATTTCCGAAGGGCTGGTGGCGGCCGGGGTGCGCCGCCTCGTGCTGGCCGGCGGCGAGACCTCGGGTGCGAGTGTGGACCGGCTGAAGATTCCCGCCTTCCTCGTCGGCCCCGAGATCGCTCCCGGCGTGCCCCTGCTGCGCACGGAGGGGCAGCCCGGCGAACCTATGGTGCTGGCGCTGAAATCCGGCAATTTCGGCGGGCCGGACTTTTTTGCGAAGGCGCTCGGGATGATGGGGGTGGATCACTGAGCCCCGGACAAGCGACAGCAAGGCTGGAGCGCTGATCCGGGGCCCAGGGGAAAAATGCGGCGAAGCCGACAAAGCCTGAGGTCCGGCTTGGATAAAGCCGCCTTAGGCGCATTCTTGCGCTGGGCCCCGGCTCGCATTCCGCTGACGCTGCATGCGTCCTGGGCACCAGGGGGGTGACTACTCCCCCGGCTGGAGCGCGTGCGGGGCGTGCGCAGCCGGCGTGCTCCCCACGGTCCCGTGCCCGTGCTGGGTGAGCGGGCGGTTGCCCGCCAGCCCGCGCAGCATCACGTAGAACACCGGCGTCAGGAAGATGCCGAACACCGTCACGCCGATCATGCCGGCGAACACCGCGGTGCCCATGGCCTGCCGCATCTCCGCGCCCGCGCCAATGGAGGTGACGAGCGGCACCACGCCCATGATGAAGGCCAGCGAGGTCATCAGGATGGGCCGGAGCCTCAGCCGGCTCGCCTCGATGGCCGCCTGAACCGGCGTGCGGCCTTCGAATTCCAGCTCGCGGGCGAATTCCACGATCAGGATCGCATTCTTCGCCGAGAGCCCCACCAGCACCACGAGGCCGATCTGGGTGAAGACGTTGTTGTCCCCGCCCGCGAGCCATACGCCGGTCATGGCGGCGAAAAGGCCGGTCGGCACGATCATGATGATGGCGAGCGGCAGAACGAGGCTTTCGTACTGCGCCGCCAGCACCAGGAAGACGAGGAAGATGGCGAGCGGGAAGACGAACACCGCCGAATTGCCAGCCAGGATGTCCTGGTAGGTCAGCTCGGTCCATTCGAAGGAGAAGCCCTTGGGCAGGGTCTCCCTGGCGATGCGCTCCACCGCCTGTTGCGCCTCGCCCGAGGAGAAGCCGGGCGCGGCGCCGCCGTTCACGTCGGCGGAGAGGAAGCCGTTGTAGCGCATGGCCCGCTCGGGCCCCGCCGCCGAGCGCACCTTGAGCAGCGCGGAGAGGGGGATCATCTCGCCGGTCGCCGAGCGCTGCTGTTCGATGGCCGCGGCCACCGCCGAGGCG
>JAYSCE010000031.1:0-16107 GCA_041915035.1 Xanthobacter sp. | reverse complement strand
GCTTCGGAGCATGTCGCCCCGGCGCCACGTCGTGTCGTTTTAAGTTAAGGGACGCGGCTCCATACAGGAGAAAAGGGGCGCTGTCATTCCCTTTCCGTCGTGGATCCGTCACGCGCGGGGACGAGAAGGTCCGGCCGGCGCTTGCGCGTGACGGCCTCTGCCTCGGCCTGCCGCCAGCGGGCGATGCGGGCGTGATCGCCGGAGGTGAGCACTTCGGGGATGCCCTGGCCTTCGAACAGCTGCGGCCTTGTGTATTGCGGATATTCCAGCAGGCCGTGGGAGAAGCTCTCGTCCGTGCCGCTCTCGGTCTTGCCCATGACGCCGGGAATGAGCCGCACGCAGGCGTCGAGCAGCAGCAGCGCCGCCGCCTCGCCGCCGGAGAGCACCACGTCGCCCACGCAGATCTCCTCAAGGGACCGCGCCGCGACGATGCGCTCGTCCACCCCCTCGAACCGTCCGCACAGGATCACCGCGCCCGGGCCCGCCGCCAATTCCCGCACACGGGCCTGCGATAGCGGGCGGCCGCGCGGGGTCATCAGCAGGCGGGGGCGGGGATCGTCGGGCGGGGAGACGGCGTCGATGGCGCGGGCGAGCACGTCCGCCCGCATCACCATGCCCGGCCCGCCGCCGGCCGGCGTGTCATCCACCGAGCGATGGCGGTCGAGAGCGTGGTCGCGGATCTGCACGGCCTCCAGCCCCCACAGCCCGCTCGCCAGCGCGCGGCCGGCGAGCGCATGGCCAAGGGGGCCGGGAAACATCTCCGGATAGAGGGTGAGGACGCTGGCGCGGAAGGTCATGGGGAGAAATGGGAGCGGGGCAGGGCGGGAGTCAAATCCGCGATGGCCTCAGCCCTCCTTGTCCTCGCCCGCCTCGGGCTCGGGGTCGCGACGCTCGACGAAGGCTTCGGCGATGACCACCCGGCCGCCCTTCACGTCCACCACCGGCACGGCGTCCCGGGTGAACGGCACCATGAGCGTCTTCGCCCGGATGCCGGGGAGGGCAGGAGCATATTCAAGGATGTCGCCGGCGCCGAAATCGTGCAGGGCGGCGACGGCGCCGATGCGCGCGCCAGCCTCGTCCTCCACCGCGAGGCCGATCAGGTCCGCATGATAGAAGGTGTCCTCGTCCTCCGGCGCGGGCCGGGCCTCGGGGGGCAAATAGTGGTCCACTTTGGTCCGCGCCGGGGCGGCGGTGGGGTCGGCGAGGTTGGCTAGGCGCGCGACGAAATGGTCCTTGGCCGCGCGCAGCGCCGTGATGCGATAGCGTGTGCGGCCGGTGGCGTCGGTGAGCGGGTCGTAGTCGAGGATCGCAGCCGGGTCCTCGGTGAAGACGAACAGCCGCACCTCACCCTTCACGCCATGGGGGGCGCCGATGCGGGCGACGAGGACGCGGTCGGTCATCTCAACTCCGATGCTGGGCGCCTCTAATGGTGCGCGGCGGCGGCTCTAGACCTTATGTCCGCCTTTGCCAAGCGGAAGGCCGCGCCGTCCTCCGCCGCGCGGCGCTTTCGCGCTCCCTTACGGGCCATCGGATGCTTGCCCGGCGGCGGCGGCTGATGCACCT
Organism: Xanthobacter sp.; assembly: GCA_041915035.1. GTDB lineage: Bacteria > Pseudomonadota > Alphaproteobacteria > Rhizobiales > Xanthobacteraceae > Xanthobacter. The sequence goes on along the minus strand of JAYSCE010000031.1, from coordinate 14,544 downwards.
TGCGCCCCCATGTCGAGCCATGCCCCCCAACCCATCCTTCTCGATGCGGTCCGCCTCTCCGGACTTCTGGACCGTATCGCCGCCCGCATCGGCGCCGCCCATGTGCGCACCGACGCCCACGACCTCGCCCCCCATTTGGTGGAGGGGCGGGGCCTCTACCAGGGAACGACCCCGGCGCTAGTCGAGCCCGCCAACACCGAGGAAGTCGCCTTCGTGGTCGCCGCCTGCGCCGAGGCCGGCGTGCCGGTGGTGCCGCAGGGCGGCAATACCGGCCTTGTGGGCGGTCAGGTGCCGTTCGGCGCGCTGCTGCTCTCGCTGCGTCGGCTGAACCGCATCCGCGACCTCGATCCGGTGGACCTCACCGTCATCGCCGAGGCCGGCTGCACGCTGCATCAGGTGCAGCAGGCGGCGGAGGCGGCGGGCTGCCTGTTCCCGCTCTCCATCGGTTCGGAAGGCTCCTGCCAGATCGGCGGCAATCTCTCCACCAATGCCGGCGGCACCGCCGTGCTGCGCTATGGCAACATGCGCGAACTCGCCTTCGGACTCGAGGTGGTGCTGCCGGACGGCCGAATCTGGAACGGCCTGTCGCGCCTGCGCAAGGACAATACCGGCTACGCGTTGAAGGACCTCTTCATCGGCGCGGAGGGCACGCTGGGCATCATCACCGCGGCCGTGCTGCGCCTGTTCCCGGCGCCCCGTGCCCGGGCGACGGCGCTGCTGGGTATCGCCGATCCCGAGACCGCGCTCTCTTTGTTCCGCCGCCTGCGCAATGCCGCCGGCGACAGCCTGACCGGCTTCGAGATCATGCCGGACTTCGGCATGGAGATCGTGCTCAAGCACATGCCCGGCTCGGTGCGCGCGCTTTCTGGGCGGCACGCCTGGTACGTGCTCGCCGAACTCACCTCCACCCGTCCCAACGACGACCTCTCCCAGCTTGCCCTCGACACATTCGAGGCGGCGTTCGAGGCCGGCGAGATCGAGGATGCGGTGGTGGGCTCCTCGGAAGCCCAGTGCGACGCCCTGTGGAAGCTGCGCGAGGACATGTCCGACGCGCAGAAGTTCGAGGGTGGCTCCATCAAGCACGACGTGTCCGTGCCGGTGTCGAAGGTGCCCTATTTCATCGCCGAGGCGAACCGGCTCTGCGAAGCGCACATGCCGGGCATCCGCATCTGCGCCTTCGGCCACATGGGCGACGGAAACATCCACTACAACCTCAGCCAGCCCGAGGGCATGGACAAGGCGGCCTACCTCGCCACCTGGGAGGAGTTCAACCGCATCGTCCACGATCTCGTGGCCTCGCTCGGTGGCTCCATCTCGGCGGAGCACGGCATCGGCATCCTCAAGCGCGAGGAACTGCCCATGTACAAGGACAAGGTGGCGCTGGATCTGATGGCCGCCATCAAGCGCGCCGTGGACCCGCGCGGCCTCGCCAATCCCGGCAAGGTGCTGCTGGATTAAACGCAGAACGGCGCGGCTTCTTCAGGAGCCGCGCCGTTTTCTTATTCTCTCCTGCTCAGGCGCCGCTCGGGCTTGTGAAGTTTGGGTGCCCTAGTCGGGCCGGCGGCGCACCGCGAAGGCGGTGCCGACCGCGAGGGCGAGGGCGGCAGCCGCTCCGGCAATCACCATGCGCGGATGATGGTGGTCGAGCATGAGGCCGAACAGCAGCGGCCCCACCAGCGAACCGATGTCAAAGCCCGAATAGACGATGCCAAACACCTTGCCGGTCGCTCCTGCCGGCGCCGCCGTGCGCACCAGCACGTCGCGCGAGGGGGTGGTAAGTCCCATGAAGAGACCCACCAGCGCGATCAGCCCCACGGTCACCTCCGGCGCCGTCTGAAGCCAAGCGGCAAGGAAACCGAAGAGCGCTGCAGCGGCAAGGCCGCCCATGGCGATCTGATGGTGTTGGGCGGAGCGGTCCGCCACATGCCCGCCGATGGCGACGCCCGCCGTGTTGCCCACCTGAAACAGCGCCACCGCCAGCGTCGCCAGCGCCACCGCCGCGCCGAAGCCTTCCTGCAGCGCGACGATGGAGAAGCTCTGCAGGCCGGAGAGGGCCACGGAGGTGAGGGTGAAATAAAGGAAGGCCATCAGCACCACGGGCATGGCCAGCACCTGAAGGAACGACAGCGGCGCCCCTCCCGCCGCCGCATGGACGGCGCGTCCCGCCGGCGCGCGCAGCGGTCCGCGGAAGACGGCAAGCAGAAGGCCCACCAGCAGCACCAGCAGACCCATGGCGATGAGCGCCGTGCGCCAACCGAAATGGGCGCCGATGGCGGCGGACACGATGGGTGAGAGGCCGAAGCCGATGCTGCCGGCGATCACATGGGCCGCGAAGGCCCTCCCGAGCCGTGGCGCTGCCACCTTGTGGCTGAGGATGGAGAGGTCGGCCGGGTGGTAGACGGAGTTGCCCAGGCCGGCGAGCGCTGCGAGGGGCAGCAGCAGGAGATAGGAGGGGGCGAAGCCCATGGCCGCCGTCGCTGCGCCCTGGGTGAGGATCCCCGCCAGAAGTAGCCGGTCGGCGCCGAAGCGGTCCACAAGCACGCCGGCGGCCACCTGCCCAGCGCCCGAGAACAGATAGAAGACGGAGAGCACCAGCCCCAGCTCGATGAAGGAAACCTGGAGATCGGCCCGCATCATGATGAACAGCGGGGCAAGCGCGAGCTGGAGGAAATGGCTGCAGAAATGAGCGCTGCAGACGGCGCCGATGGAGGAAACCTCGGCCGCGGGCCAGCCAGCCGCGCGCGCGTCAATGGACATGACATGCCTCTCCGTCCCCGGCGGGGCGCCGGGATCAGGCCGGCACGGCTGCGCCGCCCCGGATGCTGCGTTTCCCCCTCTCTGGTCGGCTGGAAGCCGTTGCGCCGGCGCTTTCACGCGCCAGCGGTCGACCTCCGGTGAGGGTTGGCTCCCTCGATGCTTCAGGCACGTGTTTCCAAGACCCTGCCGGGCACGATTACCGCCTCGGCGAGCGGCACGCACGCATATTCTGCCGTGTGCCCGCACTGGCGCAGCATCAGGCGTCACACGGGGGCACGGTCATCGCGTCCGGCGCGGGCCGTGGCCACCGAAATAACGCAACGTCAGGCAGGTGATGTCGTCGGCCTGCGGCGCGCCACGCTCGAACACATGCACCGCCGCCAGTACCCGTTCGTTCAGCTCGGCCACCGACCAGTCGGCGGCGCCGCTGCGCAGCAGGTCTTCCACCCGCTCCTCGCCATAGGGCTGCTCGTCGATGTCGAAGGCCTCGGTGACGCCGTCCGTATAGAGGAACAGCGTGTCGCCGGGCGCGAGATGCAATTCGTGCTGCTGGTAGACGAAGCCCTCCAGCACCGCCACCGCCATCCCACCGGTGGAGGGCACGGTGGTGACCTCGCCGGAGCGGGCGATGCGATAGGGCAGATTGTGCCCGGCGTTCACATAGGTGACTTTCCCCGAGGAGAGGTCGACCACGCCATAGAGCACGGTGACGAACAGCATCTGCTCGTTTTCGACCGCGAGCAGGTCGTTGAGGCGGCGGATGCAGCCCGCGGGCGAACGCTCGAACAGCGCCGTGGAACGCAGCAGAGTGCGCGAGATGGCCATGAACAGGGCCGCCGGCACGCCCTTTCCGGAAACGTCCGCCACCACGAAGCCGAGCGTGGTGTCGTCGATCATGAAGTAATCGTAGAAGTCGCCGCCCACTTCGCGCGCGGGGGTCATCTGTCCGTGCACGGCGACCCGGGCGTCCGGCGGGAATTCCTTGGGCAGGATGGCGAGCTGAACCTGCCGGGCGATCTCCAGCTCTTGCTGGAGGCCAGCCAGCTTGGTCTTGGTAATGAGGGCCTCGCGCAGTTCCACCACCATGGACGAGAGGCGGGTGTGCTGCTCGACGATGCGCCGCGACAGGTCATGGAGCACGCGGGCGACGCGCTTCAGCTCATCGTCGTTCTCGCTCTCCTCGCCCTTTGCCAGCAGGGCCAGCACTTCCTCGCGATCGGTCGGGTCGATGGCGTCGGCCAGGGCCTGAAGCTCGCCGGAGATCACCACCTCCTGGCGCCGCCGCACGCGGTCGCGCTGGCGCCGGCTTTCGGCGAGGGCCTGCACGTTGCCGCGCAGCGCGACCACTGCAGAGGCGATGCGGCCGATCTCGTCGTTGCCGCTGTGGCCCACCGTCACGGAGGTGTCGCCGCGGGACAGAGCTTGCAGCACGTCGATGGCCGATTCGAGCGGCCGGAAGCTGTACCAGAGGAAAACGTTGAGACCGATGACGCCGAGCAGCACCAGGCCGATGGCGCCGGCCACGGCGGATTGACGAATGAAGGCCGTGGCCTGCACTGTCTGCGTGGTGTCCTCAAGGCTCACCAGCGCGCCCACGGCACTGCCGCTGACGTCCGCGACGGGGATGGAGGTGACGTTGTAATTGCGCCCGTCCAGAACGAGTTGCTCGGCGGTCGGCCGGCGCGGGGTGATGGAGACCTTGGCCCGCTCCCACAGGCGGAAATCGGTGCTGGCGACCACCCGCCCGCGCAGCGTGATGAGGGTCGTGGCGGCGCTGATGCCGCGGGCGAAGCGCTCCATGCCAAGGGAGGCGTCGCGCCCAAGCACCAGGACGGCCCGGCCGCGGCCCGGCAGTTCCACGGTGCGGGTGGTGATGACGATTACCTGCGAACCGCTGATCTGGCGCAGACCGGACAGCACCTCGCCCTTGAGCGCACGGTCGAGGCTGCCAGCGTCGAGGATATAGCGGGCATTTGTGGTGCCGTCGCTGAACACCACCTCGCGGTCGGCGGCCACCACTTCGAAATAGGTGGCGGGATCGTCGATGTCGATGCCGACCTCCCGGATCGCTGCGGCGATGCCCGGCCGGTCCGAGAAGCTGAGCGCGATGCGGAAGGGCGAGGAGGTGTCGATGCGCTCCAGGATGCGCGCCAGATTGGCGGTCTGGAAGGCGACGATCTCGCGCCAAAGGACGGTCTGGCCCTCGATGGACAGCTCGCCCTCGCGGGCCTGGGCGACGCGGTCGCGCAGCACCGTGGCGCCCCAGATGCCCAGCATGAGCACGGTGAAGCCCGTGGCGACGATGAGGGTGATGCGGGTGCGCAGCAGCATCACGATCCCCGCACCTTGTCGGCGCGGCCGGGCGGCGCCAGCACCTCGCGCCGGACCCGCTCCACGTCCGGCCTGAGACCGCCGTCGAAATCCACCGCCAGAAGCTCCTCCGCATAAGCCTCGAACACGGATCTGCGCTCGGCAACCCTGCGGTTGCCGTGCTCAAGCTCGCGGAAGGCCCGACCCACCGCACCGCGCGCGCCGAGACGGCGGCCGTGATGGATCATCACGTCGCGCTCGCCATACTGGCCATTCACCGCCTCGGCGAGTCCGGTTGCGAGGCGCGCCCGTGCGCGCTCCAGCGCGTTGCCCACCAGCAGGCCCGCGGCGAGCGCCGCGAGCGCCGCGCAGACCGTGACCACCACCGCCGCCTTCAGCCCGATGTCGGCGAACGATGTGGCGAGGGCGGCGGGATTCGTGGTGACTTCCACCGCCGCCACCGTGTTGCCGTCCACCACCACCGGTGCGCTCACCGAATCAGTGCCGGAATGCTCGCCGATGGCGCTGCGAATCTCGCGCCCGTCCGATCCGCGCAGCACGATCTGGGTGAGGCCGGGGGTGCGCGTCAGCGTCTCGGACAAATGCTGCTCCACGCCGGGCAGGAGCTTCAGCGGAATGCCGAAGCGCGCCGCCTTCTCGAATTGCTGGGCGAGAGTGCGGGCGACCGACGTGCCGATCACGAGCGCATCCCGGCGGGCGCTCTCCTCGACGCGGGCACGGTAGCCGTTGACAAGCACGGCCGCGGCGATACCGCCGAGAATGAGCGTGAGGATGAGGGCGAACAGCCCGGTCACGAGGCGCGCGCGGCCGCTCTCGGCGATCTCAGGCCGCATCGTCGAGCGCTCCAAGCTGGCCAAGGCCGCGGTCGACCCGCGCCTCGGCGTCGCGCCAGCTTTTCACGGTGGCTTCGGCGAGCGGGGCAAGGCCGCCATCATCGCCCGTAGAGCCGCCTTCCCCGCGCAGGGCCTTGGCGACGCGATCGAACGGACGGGTCAGCATGTGGACGAACACCACGGCAGCGATGATCGCAGCGATGGACGCGGCGAGCGAAAGCACGCCGGTGCGCATCAGGAGGTCGAGTCCGAGCCGGTCCGAGCGGGCACTGCGCGCCTCGTCTGAGACGGTGACCGAAATGCCGCCGGCCACACCGAGGTCGTTCTCGAAGCGGGTTCCGAACACTGTGTCTCCCCGCTCGGCCGTCGCCCACTGGCTGTCGTCGCCGAGCCGCTTCACCCAGTCCGGGCTCACCTCCTCGCCGATCACGCTGCGGTCGGTGGAATAGATGGCGCGGCCGGCGGAATTGAAGACGTCGATGGCGAGGATCGAAGGGTCGCTCGCCTTCTCGCGCTCAATGCGCGGCTGCAGCAGGGAAATCTGGTCCAGAAGCAGCCCGATGGAGAGATTCGCCTCGGTGGAGGCCCGCAGCGTGCCGAGCAGGTTGGCGACACGCGCGCGCTCGATCTCTTCGCCCACCCGGTCGCTGGCCGAGAACGCGATCACCGCGACCGCCACCACCGCAGCGGTCACGGAAACGACGGCGACCAGGATGAGCCGGCTTACGAAAGTCATGCGGGGAACTTCGGTGGGGTGGACGGCCGGACGTTAACCGCGCGCTCGCGGCCAAACCAGACAAAAAACTCCCCTGCGACCAAAAAAACCTGCATTGTCAGCTTGCTTTTCGTGGCATGAAGGTCAGGCGGCTGGGGCCGGGCCCCAAGGTCAGGCGCGCCGGTTTCGAGCGCGGGTTTGGATGGCGCGCCGGGAGCGCGGTTTTCGAGCGCGAAGGGTCATGAGGCGGACCACACTGGGGCTCATCATCGTGTTCGCGCTCATCGCGGCCGCGTGCGTCGCCTTCGGCGCCTATTTCTCCTATGTCACTCTCATCAATGCCCATCGCGGCGTGATCGAGGCCCGTTGCGGCATCGCCGCGCAACGTGTGGTTGACGTGGCCGAAAAGGCCGCCTCCCTCGGCATAGCGCTACCGGCTCAACAGGCGCTGACGGCGGTGCTGGAGCGCGAATCGCGTGTCGAGGACGCGATTCGCTCCATGGACCTCACGGACGAGCATGGCATCGTGCTGTTCTCCAGCGAGCCCGGACGCGTCGGCATCGATACCAACCGGGACACCGAGCGCGGCCTGGTGCGTCCGGTGCGCAACGACATCGGCCAGAGCCTCGGCCGCGTCGTGGTGCGCTATGACACGAAGATCCTGACCAACGGCTCCGCGGCGCTGGCGTCCGACCTGAGGCGCATCGCGCTTCCCACGCTCCTGTGGGCCGGCGTGGCGACCCTCGTCATCGGCCTTCTGCTCGCCGCGCTGTTGCAGCGGGCCGTGCGGCGTGCCGCCGAGCCGCGCCTGTGGCCGCCGGCCGCCCGCGCCGCGCTTGCCTCCGTGGAGGAGGCGCACAGGACAACCCAGCCGCCGGCCGCCGGCGTCACCGGTGGGGGCGCCGTATGATCGGCCTGCGCGGCGGAATTTCCATCGCCATCGTTATCATCCTCTGCTCGGCTCTGGCGGTGATCGGCTGGGGCGCGGAACAGGCGGCCCAGCGCACCATCGCGCCGGAAATCGTCGCCAAGGCCAATTCGGTGGGCCGCGCCGCCGCGGATCTCGTTCAACGCGCGGCCGACGTGGGCGTCCCGTTCGACCAGCTGGTGGGCGTGAACCGCTATTTCGATGATCTGCGTGCCGCCAACGTCGAGTTCACGCAGATCAGCCTCAACACCGCCGGCGGAAAGGAGCTCGCGCGGTCGGGCGATGCGCTGGCCGGCGGAGATGCGCCGCGAGTTTTCGTGCCGGTGGAGAATGCCGCGGGCAATCGCCTCGGCGAGGTGATGATCGTGGTCGATCCCTCGGTCGTCTCCCAGCAGGTCGGGGCGGTGCTGGTGGACGTCGCCTTCATCGGCGTGGTCGCGCTGCTGGTGGCCTTGGAACTCGTGGCACTGGTCGTCGGCACCCGCGGCCTCGAATCGCTGGTGGCGGTGGAGCGGCGGCTGAAGGCGCTGAAGCGTGGCGTGCTCTCGCGTCAGGAAGGCGGCGGCGGCGCGGCCGGCGATCTGATCCTGCCCATCGACCGGCATGTGGAAACCCTTGCCGAGCGCCATCTCGCCCTGCGTTCCGAGGCGGAGCGCAGGGGCGATGCCGAGGCCCTGGCCCGGCTCGACCAGATCGAAGCCCGCACGGGCCTCGGCCGGGTGCAGGCGGCCGAGAGCGAGGCCGCCATCGCCGTGCGCCCCGCGCTGTTCCTGTTCATGCTGGCCGAGGAACTCACCCGTCCGTTCCTGCCGCGCGCCGCCCAGGCGCTGGGCGTGCCGGCCGGCTTCGGGCCGGATGTGTCGGCCAGCCTGCCCATCGTCGCCTTCATGGCCGTCGTGGCCCTATGCCAGGTGCCGTTCGCCTCGCTGTCCGAGCGGCTGGGCCGCCGCCCCGGCTTCATCGCGGGCGCGGCGCTCGCGGCGGCTGGCTATGTCGTCTCGGCGGTGAGCCCGCATTATGACGTCTTCCTGGCCGCCCGCGTCGCCACCGCGGTCGGCTACGCGCTGGTGTTCGTTTCGGCGCAGGGCCATGTGGTGGACCTCTCCTCCGGAGCCGCCCGCAGCGCGGCACTGGCCGTGTTCGTGCGCGCCATCATGGTGGCGAGCCTGTGCGGGCCGCCCATCGGCGGCGTCATCGCCGATCGCCTGGGGCCGGGCGTCGCCTTCGCGACGTCGGCGGGTCTTGCCCTCGTGGCGCTGCTGGTGGCGCGCCTGACGCTGCCGGCCGCCGAACGGCATCGCAGTGTCGCCAGCGTGGGTCTGTCCGACCTCAAGGCCGCGGCCCGCGCACCCGGCCTGATGTCGCTGCTCCTCGGCTGCGCCTTTCCTGCCAAATTCCTGTTCGCAGCCTTGTGCTTCCTGCTGGTGCCGCTGGAATTGCAGCGCGAAGGATTTTCCTCCGCGGCGATCGGCCGCTTCCAGATGATCTATCCGGTCCTCATGGTGATCGGCGTGCCGTTCTTCGCCGCCCTTGCCGACCGCTTCAGCGCCCGCGCCGGATTCGTGGTGGCAGGGGGACTGGTCTCCGGCATCGGCGCCATGGCGGTGCTCATACACCCCTCGGTGGCGCTGATCGTGGTCGCGCTGGTGGCCCTGGGCTGGGGACAGGCCATGTCCATCGCGTCCCAATCGGCGCTGGTGGCGGACACGGCGACCACCCTGGGCGCCGGCCGGGCGGCCGGTGTGCTTGGCCTGTTCCGGTTGGTGGAGCGGTCCGGCAACGCCGCCGGTCCCGCCAGCGCCGGCTTCCTGCTTTCCACCCTGGGTTTTGCGTCGGCTACGGGTTTTCTCGGCGCTGTGGCGGTAGCCGGAGCTATGTTATTTGCGCTATCCGGACGCAAAGTCTTCGTCCATCATTCGCGCCGCGCCTCCTCCGCGGCCGCCTCGGAAGGGAGTTCCGCCTGATGGATCGCCGTTCCCTCCTCGCACTCGGCCTCGGCGCGGGTGCTGCTGGGCTGGTGGGCACTGTCCCCGGCGCTTTCGCCCAGACCAACGGCGCCAATGGTCAGCCGCGCCCCACCGGTGCGCCCACGCCAGCCGCCCGTAGCGACACTTTCCGCGTCCTGATGCTCACCTTCCGGGGTGACACCGACGTGGAGCGCGGCTTCCGCGACTACTTTGCGGCCAATGACATCAAGGTCGAGTTCATGACCCGCGACGTGGAGCGGGACGCGAGCAAGGTGAAGCCGATCCTCGCGGAAGTGCTGCCGACCTTCCGGCCGAACCTCATCTATACCTATGGCACGCCCCTGACGCTCGGCGTCGCAGGCCCCTATGACGCGCCGCCCACCGCCGGTTTCGTGCGCGACATCCCGGTGGTGTTTGCGCTGGTGGCGGCGCCGGTGCAGGTGAAGATCGCCCCTTCCCTCGCTTCGTCGGGGCGCAACGTGACGGGCGCGGTGCACGTGGTGCCCACCGACGTGCAGTTGCGCGCCATGCAGAGCTACAAGGCGTTCAAGAAGGTCGGCGTGATCTATTCGCCGAACGAGAGCAACTCGGTCGCCATCATCAACGAAATGAAGGCCTTCGCTGGTACCATCGGTGCCGAGGTGCTGGCCCAGCCCCTGACCATGGTGGGCAACAAGCCGACCGGCGATGGGGTCGAGGATTTCGTGAGGAACCTGAAGGCGCAGGGCGCCGAATGGCTCTATCTTCCCGCCGATACCTTCCTTGCCACCATCTTTGACCGGGTGGGGCCGGCGGCGCTGGCGGCGGGGCTGCCCACCTTCGGCGCGACAGAGTTCTTCCTGCGAGAGGGGCTGGGGCTTGTCGGGCTGGTCAGCCGCTATTATTCGGTGGGCCAGCTCGCTGCCTCCAAGGCGGCGGAAATCCTGGTCCAGCATGTGCCGCCCCAGGACATCCCGATCGAGACGCTCAAGCGCTTCGCCCTCATCATCAACATGAACGTGGCCAAGCAACTCGGCGTCTACCCGCCCATCGCCATGCTCAATTATGCGGAAGTAATCACGTGATGAACGCCCTGCGCGAGGCCGCGCCGCCCTCTACGCTGACTCAGCGCACGCTCGGGCCGGACGACCTCGACGCGATCGATACCCTTCATCATCTGGCCATCGGCCCGCTGGTTCGCCCCGAAGTGGTGAAGCCGGAGAACCGGTCCTATTTCGAAAGCATCCTCGGCGGGCGCGGCCTCATCATCGGGCTCTATGACGGCGGGCTGCTGGTCGCCTACGGCATCCTTCAGCACGATCATTCGCCCAAGGATGGCCCGCATCGGCTGCTCGGGCTAGATTCCGCTCGTGCGGTGGGCCGGCTGGCCGGCGCCTCGGTTCATCCGGCCTATCGCGGAAGGGGATTGCAGCGGGTGCTGATCGCTGCGCGGGTCCAGGCGGCGCCGCCCGACATGGTGCTGTTCTCCACAGCCGCCCCGGTGAACACGCCGAGCTGGGCGAGCCTGCTCGCCGAGGGTTTCCCGATCTACGACATCCAGCTCTTCTTCGGCGGCTATGCGCGCTACGTGATGGTACGCGACTTCACCACTTTCGATCCGCAGGAGACCCTTCTGGTCGACCCTCTCGACACGGCGCGCCAGAAGGAGCTGTTTGCCGAGGGCTGGCATGGCTACGCCCGCTGTCGCACCGATTCCGGTGCCGCTGGCGTGCTCTACGCGCGCCCCCGAAAGGCCTGAGTCCCCAGCGCAAGGGCTCCTCGGGGGGCTCTCCTGCGTGTCACGAAACTGTCGTATGGTTCACTGAATCTGTGCCCGCGCGATGCGGGCTTCCCGATCCAGAGAGAAACTGGCCCCATGAAGATCGAGAGGACGCCCCTCGGCCCCGACATCATCCTCGTCCGCCTCGAAGGCCGGCTGGACATTGCCGGCGCGGCGGCGGTGGAGCCGGAGTTCAAGTCGTCCTGCGAGGCTGCGCGGGTCCTTGTGGTGGACCTGTCACAGACGCCGTTCATGGCCTCCATTGGTATCCGCCTGCTGCTCGCGGGTGCCAAGGGGCTGCATCGCAAGGGGGGAACGATGGGGTTGTTCGCCTGTGACCCCCAGGTGGAGAAGGTGCTGCGCGCCACAGGCGTCGACCAGCTCGTCGGCATCCACACCACGCGGGACGAGGCGCTCGCGGCCGCCGGCGTCTCCCCGGCAACCTGACGGCGGCTCCCATGGCGACGCCCGCGGCCGGAACCCTCGTCTCGACCCTCGATGTGGGCGCGCGCATCGAGGACATCACCGATGCCACGGGCTGGCTCGGCACGCTGGCCGATGAGCAGGGCTGGCCCGACGCCACCCGCTTCGCGCTGGAACTGAGCCTCGAGGAAGCGCTGACCAACGTCGTCTCCTACGGCTTCGCCGGTACCGACCGGCAGCCGCATATCCGCATCGAGTGCTGGCGCCTGCCGGAAGGCCGGGTGGCGGTGCGGCTGATCGACAATGGCGTACCCTTCGATCCCACCAGCATTGCCGAGCCGGTGGTGCCGGACAGCATCGAGGACGCCAAGATCGGCGGCCACGGCGTGCAGCTGATGCGCCATTTCCTCGAGACGCTCGACTACAGCCGCGAGGGCGAGGAAAACCAGCTGACATTGGTGGCCAACGCAGCCGGCTGAGCCAGCTCAAGGCCGCATCCCCTCACGAGAGTGTCGCACTTCGCGATCTATGATGGCTGGTCGGGGGACTGCGCGGTCCTGGCCGCTGAACTTTGGCGTGTCCGCGTCATTCCTCTGATACCGCTAGGGAATGTTTCTTCTATGCTCGTTATTGCCGAGCTTTTGGCCGGCCTTGGTCTTCTGTTCGTCGGGCTTAAGGCCATGGCGACGCATTTGCAGCAGGCGACGGGCCGGAAGCTGCGCACGCTTTTGCGCCGGGCCACCCGCTCGCCGGTGGCCGGGCTGCTGTGCGGCGCGCTGGCAGGCGCGGCGACGCAATCGTCCAACGCTGTTGCCGTCATCAGCGGCAATCTCGTCCGCGGGGGCGCCTTCACCACGCGGGACGCCATTCCTGTGGTCGCCGGGGGCAATGTGGGCACCGCGGCGCTGGTCTTCGTTGCGGCGATCGATTTCCGGCTTCTTGTCTTCTACCTCGTGGGTCTCGTGGGAATTGCCTTCCACTTCCGCCTCGATCGCCGCCGCGGCATGGCGCAATGGATGGGCGTGGCTTTCGGCCTCGCCCTGGCGCTCCTCGGTCTCGATTTCATCAAGGAGGCGCCGCGGGCGCTCGACATCTCTGCCGTGGCGGGCACCCTCGCCGCCCATCTGACGCCGTTCCTCGGCTTGTTTCTCGGGTTTGCCATCTCGGTCGTCAGCCAGTCGTCCTCCACTCCCACTATTCTGGTGCTGGCGCTGATGCAGGCCGGCCTCCTCGGCCTCAACGATGCGGTCTTCATCGTGCTCGGGGCGAACCTCGGGTCGGGCCTCGCGGCCGTCATCTCGGCCGGCGGGCTGGAGGGGACGGGCCGCCAGCTCTGCTATGTCCATGTACTGGTGAAGGCGGTGGGCTGCCTTCTGGTCGGGGCCTTCTTCGGCCTCGGCGGTCTCCTCGGCTTCGACGGGTTCGCGATCCTCGCTGCAGCGGGCAAGGGCACGGCGTCCATGTCCCTGTCTGTCCTGTTCCTATCCCTGCAACTCGCAGGCGCCATCCCGGTTGCGTTCGCCCGCGGTATCTCCGAGAGAGTCGCCGCTGCACTGAGTCCGCCGACGATCGAGGACGGCGCCTCGCGCCCGCGCTTCATTCATGACGACGCGCTGGCCGACCCCTCCACCGCACTCGACCTCGCCGTCAGCGAGACGCTTCGATTGATCAAGCTGCTGCCGACCCTACTGCCGGACCTCGACCAGAAGGACAATGGCGACGCCAGCGAGCGGCTGGCCCTCTGGCGGGGCGCCGCCTCGGTGGGCCTTGCCGTGGACCAGTTCATTGCGGAGCTGATTGCCGTCGGCCTCGCCCGCGACAGCCTCGAGGTCGCCTTGCACCATCAGGCGCTGGTGGAGAATGTGCGTACCCTGCAGGACACGCTGCACGACTTCACCGAGGTGGTGGAGGGTTTCGAGGACGTGCCGCCGCTGGCCTTCGCCCTGTCGGAATCGCTGCGCACCATCACCCTGTCCCTCGCCGACGCCACGGACGGGCCGGTGGAGGACCTCGATCTCATCATCGCGCTGTCCGGTGATCGGTCGGAGATGCTGAACCGCATCCGTCGTCAGCTCGCCGCATCGGCACTCGGCGCGGGGGCGGACGCGCGTCAGCTGTTGCTGGCGACCAGCCTGTTCGAGCGGGCGATCTGGCTGGTGCGCCGCAGCGCGATTGCGTTGCGTACGCCCGAGAATGAGGATAATCCGGATCCGCCGGCCGCCCCGGAGGCGGACATCAAGCGAGTAGAGGCTGATGCACATCGAACGTGAGCAGGTCGGAAGCGACGTGGTGCTGAAGGTGGCGGGGCGCCTCGACACGCCCAACGCCAAGCCGTTCGAGGCGAGCCTTATGGAAGTCGTGTCGATGACCGACGGGGGGATCACCGTGAACCTCGCCGGCGTGGACTACGTGTCCTCGTCCGGCCTGCGCGCACTGCTGGTCGCCGGCAAGGCCATGCGGGGAGCCAAGCGCAAGCTCGCGCTCTCCTCGCTGCAGCCGCAGATCCGCGAGGTGTTCGACATCTCCGGCTTCTCGACCCTGTTCGAGATCAACTGATCAGAAGCCCCCGCGGCGCCTGAGCGAAGCGACGTGCTTCAGGCTCCGGCCACCGGAGCCCAGAGAACATCCTCGATGCGCCGTGCCCCGCTGGCGAGCATGGCGAGGCGGTCGAAGATCAGCTGGCGGAGAGCAATCTCGCGCTCCAGCGCACGCAGGACCGCCTGCAGGAAGAGTTGACGGAAGCGGCGAATTATATCTTCTCCATCCTGCCGGAACCGCGCAAGGAGACGCCGCGCACCGCTTGCAGCAGGCCGTGCCAAACGCCGAGTTCT
>JAYSCE010000030.1:728-16582 GCA_041915035.1 Xanthobacter sp. | reverse complement strand
GTGGCTCTGCTTCGTCCGCATCACCCTGCCTTTACTGCGCCCAGCCATCGTGATGGTGATATCCCTCCAGTCCCCGGCTCAAAATCATTCTCGAAAGTCAATGGCTTATCATCCCGCCAGATGAGCGATCAGCAGGCGGGCGAGCGCTTCCGGCTGCTCCACGCACGGGATGTGCGAGGCATCTGCGATCACCTCCAGCCGGGCGCCGGGAATTGCCGCCGCCATGGCCTCGGCGGAGGCAGGCGGTGTGGAGGGGTCCTTGTCGCCCACCACCACCATGGTCGGCGCAGCGATCCGGTCGGCGGAGGCGGTGAGGTCGGCGTCACGCACCGCCATGGCGCAGCCCACATAGCCCTCCAGAGTGGTGCGGGCGACCATGTTGACGTAGCCGCGGACGATGTGCGGCACGCGCTCGCGGAAGCCGTCCGTGAACCAGCGGGCCATCACGCCGGGGGCGATGGCGGGGAGGCCGTCGCGGCGGATGCCGACGAGGCGCTCGTTCCAGACAGAGGCGGGGCCGATCTGCATGGCGGTGTCGCACAGAACGAGCCGATCCACCCGCGCCGGCGCGTGGGCCGCCAGATGTTGGGCCACCATGCCACCGATGGAAAGGCCGCAGACATGCGCCTTTTCGATGCCAAGGGAATCGAGCAATGCCAACGCATCGCCGGCAAGGTCGGCGATGGAGTAACCGGTGTTCTCGTCGGGCAGCGGTGCGGCGTCGGAGAGTCCGTGGCCGCGCATGTCGTAGCGCAGCACGCGGAAGCGGGAGAGGAGCGCCGGCATCACCGCATCCCAGACGAGGAAGCTGGTGCCGAGCGAATTGGCGAGCAGCAGGACCGGCGCGCCCTCCGCCCCTTCGAGCGCGTAATGGGTGGTGCGGCCGTCGATGGCGATAAAGGGCATCCGGGTCTCCTGTGGAAGATCACACGGTGGCGATGGGGGTGACGGGCGAGCCCACGGCACCGGGCAGGCGCAGCGGCGGGGCTGTGAGCAGGAATCGGTTGCGGCCGGCAGCCTTGAGATGGGCGGCGAGATCGGCCAGCCACCACAGTTCACCGAGCGGCACGCCGAGCCTGAACAGGCAGTGGTGATGCAGCGGCATGGCGGCCTGCGTCGTCGCCGCAAGGCGTTTCGCCGGCAGATGTTCCACTGCATAATTGTCGGCGACGAGGGCCGAGATGCGGCTGTCCGAAATCCATTGCAGCAGGCGCGCGTCGCGGCCGTCGAGGGCGGAGCAGCTTTTGCCGAGGATCGCGCCGTCGGGGGCGCCATCCATTTCCATGACCACCTGCGTGAAGCCGGTGTAGAGGCACAGGATGTCCCCCTCTTCCACCGTCACGCCTTGGGTGTCCATGGCCCGCATGAGGTCGTCATGGCCGACGAGATGTCGCTCCCGGCCGAAGAGGGAAAGCAAGTCCACCAGCACGCCGCGCCCCTGCACGCCGTGGACGGCGGCGTTGTGGATGCCCAGCCGGTGCGCGCCGGAGGCGATGCCCCGCGCCTCGGCGTCGCGTGGACCGACGATGTCGATGCCGGCGCGGAAGCCGTTGTAATAGACCGGCTCGGGCCGGCCTTCGCCGCTCACGTCGAACAGCGCCCCCACATGGGCGAAGCTGTCCCATTGGGTGGAATATTGCAGGCAGATCTCCACCTTGTCGTCGCTCACCACGTCCACAAGGCTGGCGTCCTCCACGCACAGCTGGGCGTTGTAGCGCGGCGCCTCCTCGGTGCCCGTGGGTTTCAGGACGGGCGGCACGCGGCGCACGTTCAGCACGTTGCCGCCGGGCCGGTCGAGGGGCAGGCTGAGGCAGAAGGTGCGGCCCTCCCTCACCTCGGCGACGGCCGCGCGCACCTTTTCGGGGGTGATGAGGTTGAGGCGGCCGAGCTCGTCGTCCGGGCCGAAATCGCCCCAGGTGGAGCCTTCCGGCCGGCGGGTCCAGCGGGGATTGGACGTCATGCTGTCTCCTTCGGCGGGCGATGGCTTCAGACCGCGCCCTTGCCCACCGTGATGCCGCCGCAGACCGGCAGCGTCTGGCCGGTGATAAAGCCGGCCTCGTCCGAGAGGAAGAACGAAACCGCCTGCGCCACATCCTCCGGCGTGCCCATGCGGCCGACGGGGATGGCCTCCACGATGGCGCGGGTGCGCGGCGCGTCGGGCGGGTTGGCGGCGGTGAAGAGGGGGGTCGCGATGGGGCCAGGCGCCACGGCATTCACCGTGATGCCGTCCTTGCCCAGTTCCAGCGCCCAGGTGCGGGTGGCACCGATGAGCCCTGCCTTGCTGGCGGCATAGGCGGTGCGCAGTTCCTTGCCGTAGGCGGCGCGGCTCGACACGTTGACGATGCGCCCGAAGCGTGCCGCCCGCATCCCCGCGAGGAGCGCCTGCGTGGCCTGGATGGCGACGCCGAGATTGAGCCGCATGACGGCGGCGAAATCCTCGGCGGTGGTGTCGTCGAGGCTGGCGGGCCGAACCATGCCCACATTGTTGACGAGGCGGGTGACGGGGCCGTGCGACAAGGCTTCCGCGAGCGCCGCGGCGGTCGCCGTTTCGTCCATCAGATTGACGGGAATGAAGCGGGCATCGAGGTCGGCGGGGGGCGGCTCACGGTCCAGCACCACCACGGCGCGGCCGGCGGCCAATTCCTGCCGCGCCACGGCTAGGCCGATGCCGCCCGCGCCGCCAGTGACGAGGGTGCGCGGGCTCATTTCGCCTCCGGCAGATAGCAGACGCCGTCCACATAGGCCTTGCGCCAGCGCTGGATCTGCACGCGGTCGAACAGCCCGGCGGTGAAGAAGGGGTCGGCGGCGATGAAGGCTTCCGCTTCCGCCCGCGTCTCCAGCGCCACCACATAGAGGCCGCCGCCGGCGGCATTGCCGTCGTCGTCCAGCTTCGCGCCGCAGGCGAGCAGCAGATGCTTGTGCGCATCGAGGAAGGCGAGGTGCGTGTCCCGCACCTGGGCCCGCAGGTCCAGCGTGCCGGGCTTGTCGAAGGTCTCGATCATGTAGGGCATGCGGATATCCTCCGGGCGCGGCTTCAGATGGCGGAGGGATGGCGCGCCAGCGGCGTCACCTTGATGTCCATGAAGGGGAAGAGCGGCAGCGAGGAGAGGAGCGTGTGCAGTTCGTCCACGCTTTCCACGTCGAAGATGGAGACGTTGGCGTAGCGCCCGGCGATACGCCAGAGGTGCACCCACTTGCCCTGCCGCTGGAGATCCTGCGCATAGGCCTTTTCCGCCGCCTTGATGGCATCCGCCTTCTCGGCCGGAAAGTCGTGGGGAATGTCCACCTGAAACACTACTGGCAACCGCTTGGGCTTCGCGTTCTGGACTGGGGGGAGCGGTGGCACTACCCGGGGCGCCCGGGCTCCGGTTGCGCGCGGGCGCCCGGGGGCACGCCGGACCGGGAGGAGAGGCCGACGCGCGCGAGACTTACTTCTTCACCAGCGGGCAAGTGCTCTCGCTAAGCGGCTGGAAGGCTTCGTCGCCGGGGATGACGCGGACGATCTGGTAGTAGTCCCAGGGGCCCTTGGACTCCTTGGGGGACTTCACCTTGGCGAGATACATGTCGTGCACCATGCGGCCGTCTGGACGGATCTTGCCGTTCTTGGCGAACATGTCGTCAATGGGCAGCTCGCGCATCTTGGCGATCACCTTCTCGCCGTCGTCGGTGCCGGCGGCCTCGGCGGCCTTCAGATAGTGCAGCACCGAGGAATAGACGCCCGCATGCACCATGGTGGGCATCTTGCCCTTCATGCGTTCGGCGAAGCGCTTGGAGAAGGCGCGGGTCTTGTCGTCCGTATCCCAGTAGAAGCCGGTGGTCAGCACCATGCCTTGGGCGGCGTCGAGGCCCACCGAGTGGATGTCGGTGAGGAACAAGAGCAGCGCCGCGAGCGTCTGGCCGCCCTGCGTGATGCCGAACTCGCGGGCCTGCTTGATGGTGTTGATGGTGTCGGAGCCGGCATTGGCCATGGCGATGATCTTGGCGCCGGAGGCCTGCGCCTGGAGCAGATAGGACGACACGTCGGAAGAGCCGAAGGGATGGGCCACCGAGCCCTTCACCGTGCCGCCCTTCTCCTTCACGATCTTGGCCACCTGGTTTTCCAGATCGTGGCCGAAGGTGTAGTCGGCGGTGATGAAGTACCAGGTCTTGAAGCCTTCACTCACCAGTGCGTTGCCGGTGCCAGCGGCCAGCGAATAGACATCATAGGTCCAGTGCAGGCCGGTGGGTGAGCAGGCCTTGTTGGTCAGCGACATGGACGCCGCGCCGGAATTGATGTCGACCTTGCCCTTCTCCTTGGCCACCTCGCGCACCGCGAGCGCCGCCACGGAGCCGTTGATGTCGAAGATGGCGTCCACGTCCTGCGTGTCATACCACTTGCGGGCGGTGGCGGAGGCGATATCGGCCTTGTTCTGGTGGTCGGCGGAGACCAGTTCCACCGGCTTGCCGTTGATGGGCTTGCCGAAGTCCTCGATGGCCATCTTCGCGGCTTCCACCGAGCCCGCTCCGGCGAGGTCCGAATAGGCCCCGGACATGTCGGTGAGCACGCCGATCTTCACGCCGCCGCCGGCATACTGGGCGGACGCGGGGCCGACCATCATGGCGCTGGCGAGAAGCGCGGCGGCGAAGGGCACCGCGAGGGCCTTGGTCTTCATGTTTCCTCCTGAGAACTGAAAGCAGGCGACGGACAGGACCGCCGGTCAGGGCGTTGGGAGAAGGCGCTTCATCACGAAAGGGGGCTTTCGCAATGGCGATCATCCGAGTTCGGTCTTGTGCGTATTGCGCACATTTTGTGCGTAATTTGGTACGGCCGCGTCACCTCTGCCGTCAAGCAGATTAAATGCTGCACCTGCGAACAAGGGCCCGATATCGAACAGTTTCGCCAATGAGGCGGGAGTTTGTGCTGGGCCGCCTGACCGCGATAGAAGCAGCCGGAAACTCGCGGCTTGTCTTTCAAAATTGTTCGCATTACGAACTAATGATGTCAGTTACGCACAAAACGAGGCCCCTATGAGCGAAGGCCGGAGCGGTCCCGTCACCCTTGTGGGCGGTGGCAGCATGGGGGTGGGCTGGGCCATCGTCTTTGCCCGGGCGGGGCTCGACGTGCGGGTCCACGATGCCTCGGCGGATGTGCGCCGCGCGGTTCTGCCCGCCGTGGCCGAGCGCCTTGTCGCACTCGCGGCCCACGGTCTGCTCGACGCCGCCCCGCGCGAGGTGATGGCCCGGGTGCGGGTGGTCGAGACCCTGGCCGATGCGCTCGACGGTGCCGTTCATGTCCAGGAGAGCGTGCCCGAGCGGCTCGACCTGAAGATCGAGCTGTTTCGCGCGATGGACGCGATGGCACCGCCCGATGCGGTGCTGGCCAGCTCGACCTCCTCGCTGCCGGCCTCCGAGTTTGCGGACGGCCTGTCGGGGCGGTCGCGTTGCC
Organism: Xanthobacter sp.; assembly: GCA_041915035.1. GTDB lineage: Bacteria > Pseudomonadota > Alphaproteobacteria > Rhizobiales > Xanthobacteraceae > Xanthobacter. The sequence continues at coordinate 11,157 of JAYSCE010000030.1, read as the reverse complement.
TCGTGGCCCACCCGGCGAATCCACCCCATCTTCTTCCCATCGTGGAGATCGTGCCGGCCCCCTTCACCGATCCCGCCGCAGCGGAGCGCACCCGCGCCCTCATGGCGCGCGCGGGCCAGGTGCCGGTGGTGCTGAAGCGCGAGGTGAACGGCTTCATCTACAATCGCCTGCAGGGCGCCGTGCTCCGCGAAGCCTACTGGATGCTGGAACAGGGCATCGCCGACGTGGCCGACATCGACCGCGTGATGACCTCGGGCCTCGGCCTGCGCTGGTCCATCGTCGGGCCGTTCGAGACGTCGGATCTCAACTATCGCGGCGGCCTCGCCGAGCATGCCCAGCGCATGGGCGAGCGCTACCGGCAGATGGGGGCGGAGCGCGGCCAGCCGGAAGGGTGGAGCGATGCCCTCGTCGCCCGCGCCACGGCCGAGCGCCGGGCGCTGCTGCCGCTGGAGGACTGGGAGGCACGGGTCGCGTGGCGGGACGAGCGCCTGATGGCGGCCCGCGCCGCCGAGAACAGGGCGGCTGGGCAGGCGCAGGATGCCCCCTATAATACACCGGATGGATCGACCGCCGACGGCGGTTCGCGGGAGGGGGCATGACGACGGGCGAGGTGCTGGAGCGCGCCGGGGCGGCGGGCGAGGACAAGGACTATGTCCAGTCCCTCGTGCGCGGCCTTGAGGTGATCCGCGCCTTCAGCCAGTACAAGCCCCGCATGACGCTCAGCGAGGTGGCGCAGCACACCGGCCTCACCCGTGCTGCCGCCCGCCGCTTCCTGCTCACTTTGGTGCGCGAGGGCTATGCGGAAACGGATGGAAAGCTCTTCGCGCTCCGCCCCAAGGTGCTGGAGCTGGGCTTCGCCTATCTTTCTTCCCTGCCCATGTGGGAGGTGGCGCAGCCGGTCATGCGCGACGTGGTGAACACGCTACAGGAATCTTGCTCCCTCTCGGTGCTGGACGGGGACGACATCGTCTATGTGGCCCGTGTGCCCACGGCGCGGGTGATGACCATCGGCCTGTCCATCGGTTCGCGCTTGCCGGCCTTCTGCAGCTCCATGGGCCGGGTGCTACTCGCCGGCCTTCCCCCAGCGGAACTCGCGGTGGTCTATGACCGGGTGAGGATCGAGAAACGCACGCCCCGGACGGTCGCCACCATGGTGGCCCTCAAGGAGGCGGTGGAGAATGCGCGCCGACAGGGCTGGGCGCTGGTGGATCAGGAACTGGAACTCGGCCTGCGCTCCATCGCCGTGCCCGTGCGCAACCGGCGCGGCGAAGTGCTGGCGGCGCTGAACGTCTCCACCCATGAGGGGCGTTCTTCCATCGAGGCAATGCGGACGCAGTTCCTGCCGGTGCTGCTCGACGCCGCCCAACGCATCTCCGCCGCTCTGCCGCAGTAACCGTCTTCGGTGCCTCAGCGCGCGCCGATGGATTGCATGACGTGCTTGACCAGAGCCCGCTCGGAGCCGACGCCGGTCTTGCGATACATGCGCAGGCGGCAGTTCTTGATGGTGCCCTTGCTGAGGCTGAGCTTCTGGGCGATCTCGCCGGTGGTCTGGCCGTTCATCAAGAGGAGCAGGATCTCCCGCTCTCGCGGCGTGAAAATGCCGAGCGCATCCTCCAGCAGACGGTCGGGATCGTCCTCCATCCCGCGCTGCGGCGCATCGAGCACATACATGCGCCCGCCCGGCGCCAGCGGAAAATCGCGGTCGAAGACCTCCACCTTCACGGTGAGCGGGCCCGAGGCATGGATCGTCCCGGCTGGCGCCACGCGCAGGGCTTCCACCGCATCGGCGAGGGTTGGCGTGCGCCGGGCGGCGTCGCGCCAGGCGTCATTGGCGAAGACATCCACGCCGAAGCGGTCCTCGATGAGGGTGGGGCGGGTGATGAAGCCCTCCACCTGTGTCCCGCGCGGGTTGCGCAGGTCGTTGAACAGGGCGCCGAGGTGGGAGCGGTGGAAGCCCTCCAGCATGGGGAAGATCAGTCGCGCCCGCTCGATGTCGGTCTGCGAGAAGCGCCCCGTCTCCCGCTCCAGGAACAGGCCGAAGCAGCAATGGCCGACAGTCGAGAAGAACATGCCCAGCTCGTCCGAGATGCTGGCCAGCGTCTGGAACACCTTGTGGTACATGTCCCACGACTGCCCGGGGGAGCCCACGTCGTTCAGCATCAGCACGCCGGGACTGCCGTTCGTCCTCCAGTATTCGGAGAACGGGTCCACGGACGAATAGAGGTTGGTGTAGTAGGCGACCACGTCGCTCGCCACGTCCTTGGTGTAGAGCACATCCGGCGGCGCCACGCGCGAATAGCGGATGATCCAGCAGGCATCGTGATTGATGGCCGCGCCGGCGAGTTCCACCAACTCCCGATGGAAGCGGTCTGAGCCGATCGAGCGGGCCACATCGCCCACGCGGGCGAACCATTGCGGGCTATTCAGGCGCACGGCGCTGTAGCGGGCAGGCTTGGCAGCGGGCCGGGGTTGATCGGCGTCGACCATCGCAACATGCCCCAACGGATTCGCCAATCGCGACATTCTTGTTGCGGCGAATAAAGCCGAAGCACCGGCGCTTGGCAATTCTTCGGACGGCGCGGATGGACCATGGCACGCTCGCTTGAAAAATGGGGCCGGCCGAAGCCGGCCCCAAGGAGAAGGGCCGGAGAGCGCGATTGGGACGGAACGCTCTCCGGCGAGCGCCCAGGGCGGAAGCTCCTCGGAGGAAGCCCGGAGAGAGCCCTGGGGCACGACGGCCTGAGGTGGCTAAGGTTTCAGGCCGTGCGTTCTTCAAGCGGGTGAGTGCGCAGGCGCAGCGGATCGTAGAAGGGCGTCTTCACCACCCGCGCCGCGAATGTTCCGTCGGCCCCGCGTACCTCCAGCTCCGTTCCGCAGGCGGCGAGGTCCGGCGCCACGTGGGCGAGGGCGAGGGAGCGCATGAGGTAGCGGCTGTAGGCGGTGGAGTTCAGAAGGCCCACTTCCTTGCCGTCGAGGAACAGCTTGGCGCCGGGCTCGACGGCGGCGTGATGGTCGATCTCGACACCCACCTGCGCCACCCGCTCCTGGCCCTTGCGGCGCACCAGCGCGTCGCGGCCGCGGAAGGCTGGCTTGGACAGGTCCACCGTCCAGCCCAGGCCCACTTCCCAAGGCGTGGTGTCGCCCTGCGGCATGTCATAGGGGAAGAACAGGAGGCCACCCTCCACCCGCACGACGTCGAGGCAGGACCAGGAGACCGCCATGGCGCCGACCGGCTTTCCTGCAGCGAGGATGGCGTCCCACAGGTCGACGGCATCCGCCGCCGCGCAGAACACCTCATAGCCCCGCTCGCCCGAATAGCCGCCGCGGGCTATGGATACCGGACGGCCGAACAGGGTCGTCCGCTGGTGCCCGAAATAGGGCAGGGTCTCCAGCGCGAACGGGGTGTGCGGGTTGAGGATATCGAGCGCCTTCGGCCCCTGCAGGGACATGATGTGGACGTCGTTGTCCTTGGTGAAGGTCACGTCCCGACCCGCCGCGATGCCGGGCAGGATGTCCTCCAGCGAGCCGCCGCCGTGGGAGATGCGATAGGCGTTCGGCCCATCGCAATAGATCAGCACGTCGTCGATGAGCGAGCCGTTCTCGTCCACCACGCTGGTGAGCGAGGAAGCACCGGGCGCGATCTTCGAGATATCGGAGGTGCACGTCTCGTTCAGCACGGCGAGCGCTTCCGTACCCGCCACGTCGATGATGCGCAGTGCGGAGACATCGAAGAGGCCGGCGGCGGTGCGCACCGCGATCACCTCGTCATAGGTGTCGGTGGCGTAGTTCTGCGGCACCGGCATGTCGTTCCAGGAGGCCTCGAAGGCGGTGCCGAGTGCGCGGTGGCGGTCGGACAGCGCCGAGTGGCGGGAGAAGGCGGAAAGTCCCTGTGTCATCCTGCATGTTCCTTGCGGATCAGAGGTGGAAGAAGAGGTCGGAGAGGATCACCACCGCGATGCCGGCGATGAGCGCGAGATAGGGCAGGATGCCGGCGCGCTTCTGCGTCTTCGTGCCGTCGCCGACCTGCAAATCCTCGAAGGTCTCGTGCGGGAACTTGCCGCCGTCCTGCACATAGTGCCGGAAGATGAAGACCGGGATGATGAGCGCCGCGGTGATGAGCCCCGCCCAAAGCGCCACCGGGTTCCACACCTTGGCGCCGGCGCCCATGAAGACCGCATTGGCGAAGGCGAAGACGGTGCCGAGCACGAGGAGGATGGTGGGGGCCTTGTAGGGCCGCGCCACGTGGCCGGAATCGATGCGGTGGATCCAGCCCGAATTGAGGTTCAGGAAGTTGAAGATGATGTATCCGACGTTCGCGACTGCCAGCACGAAGAAGAAGCTGGTGGCGTCGGCGCAGGCGATGGCGAGCAGCACGAGGTTGAACCACAGGTCGGTCCACATGGCCCGCGTCGGCGCGCCGTGCTCGTTCACATGGTCGAGGAAGCGCGGCAGCCAGCCGTCCACGGCGCCCTGGTAGAGGGTGCGCGAGGAGCCCGCCATGGCCGTCATGATGGACAGCATCAAAGCGAGGATCATGAGCATCACCAGGGCGCTCTCGACGATCTTGCCGCCGCCCACCATGTGCGCCAGCGCCTGGGCGACGCCGGAGCCGTCCACGATGGCCGGGTCGAGCATTCCGGTCAGTCCCAGCGCACCCTGGAAAGTGAAGGGCACGAGGATGAACAGCGCGAGGCACAGGAGGCCCGAGTAGAAGATGGCCTTGAAGGTGTCCTTCTCGGGATTGCGGAATTCGCTCGTGTAGCAGACGGCGGTCTCGAAGCCGTAGGTGGACCAGGCGGCGATGAACAGGCCGCCGAGCACCAGCGTCCAGCCCGGAATGTTCCAGCTGCCGGGATCGGCGGCACCGGCGGCGGCCAGCGGCACCAGCGGCGAGAAGTTGGCCCAGTCCACCTTGCCGGTGAGGATCGGCACGAGGCCGACGATGACCATGGGAATGATGACCGAGAGGCCAATCCACTTCTGCACGCTGGCGGTGCCCATGATGCCCCGGTGCTGGATGGCGAACACCACCAGCATCAGCGTCGCGCCCACGAAGAAGGAGGCGTTGAGCGAGAAGGAGACGGGGCCGATGGCGTGGGAGAACAGCGTCCAGTCGCGCACGGCCGGCGTCAGCGCCGCAACGGCGGCTGCAGCCTTCTCGGCCTCGGTGCCGGTGAGTGTCGCGGCATGGTTGGCGATCCACTGCGCCACCTCGGGGCTGTTCACCGCCGGGACCGGGGCAAAGGCATTGAGGATGTAGGCGGCGGCGATGGAGCAGCCGAGCGAGAGCACCGGGCTCCAGGCGAACCAGTTGCACCACACCGAGAGCGGCGCCACCAGCTTCACGTAGCGCACCCATGCGGCCGCGCCATAGATCGATGCGCCGCCCGACTTGTTCGGGAACAGGCCGGCGATCTCGGCATAGATGAAGGACTGGATGAAGCCCATGCCGATGGAGATGGCCCAGATCAGAAACGAGAGGGTGCCGGTGGTGCCGGCGATGCCGCCGATGGAGAACAGCACCAGCGCGGGCACACCGCTCGCCACCCAGAAGGCCCCGGTCCAGCTGATGGAGCGGTGCAGTTTCCCGTCACCCTCCGTTGTCGCGTGTATGTTGGTTATCGTCGTCACGGTGTCCTCCCTTGCCCGGTGCTTTCAGGCGACGGCGCGCGTGCCCGGCCCGGATGGTGTTTGTCGTCACCCTTGCGGCGCTTCCGATGAATTCGGAGGTCGCTCTTCTTGCCTCTGGACGCGATCGACAGGACCTGTGGCCGGGACCGATTTGGCGCTCGGTCCCGGCCCGGATGTTCAGCTGAGCTCTACTGGATGCCCTTCTGCTTCCGCAGTTCTTCGGCGATCTCCAGCATGTCGCCGACGATGCCGTAGCGGGCGATGGTGAAGATGGAGGCCTCGGGGTCCTTGTTGATCGCCACGATGTTCTCCACGTGCTTCATGCCCCATTGGTGCTGCACGGAGCCGGAGATGCCCATGGCGATGTAGAGGTTGCACTTGGCGGCCAGCTGGCCGGACTGGCCCACCTGCCGCGCCTTGGGCAGCCAGCTTTTGTCGGCGAAGGGCCGCGAGCAGCCGAGCGTCGCGCCCAGGCCGACCGCCAGCTCCAGGAACTGCGCCACGTTCGCCTCTTCCCCAACCCCGCGGCCGATGGAGAGGATGAAGGGCGAGCCGGGAATGTCGATGCCGCCGGTCGCGGGCGGATCGCGCCAGTCGAGGTGCTTGCTGCGGGCCTTTCCGTCGCCCACATCAAGGGCGGACACGGCCGGGCTGGCGGACGCCGTTTCCGGCGCGAAGGCGCCGCCCCGCAGGGTGAGGAGCACGCCGGTGCGGCCGGGAAAGTCGATCTCCACGAAGACCTTCTCGTTGTATCCGGCGCGCGTTGCGACTACCTCGCCGCCCTTCACCGCGACACCGAACACGTCGGTGGCGAAGCCGAGGCCTTCGCCGATGGCGACGGCGGGCGCGAGGGAGAAGCTGTCAACGCCGTGGGGCATCAGCACCAGCGCGGGCGATCGCTGGGCGATCACGCTGCGCAGGACGGTCTCGTAGACGTGTGGCTCGTAGGTCGCCGCATCGGGGCGGGCGACGGTGATCACCTCGTCCACCGCGCCGACGCTGACCGCCTTGGCCAGCGGGGCGGGATCGGCCGCGATTATGAGGACCACGACGGGGCCGCCGAGGGCCGCCTTGAGCGCGCCGGCGGCGCCGATGGCCTCCAGCGTGGCATCGCGCAGGGTGCCGCGCCGGTGCTCGGCCAGGATGAGAATTCCGGACATCAGCCATTCACCTCCGAAATGATCTCAAGGAGACGGGCCGCCTGCTGGGACGGCGTGCCCGCGATGATTTCGCCCCGGCCCCGCTCGGGCACGAACACGCGCCGCACCCGGCTGAGCGCGCCGGCGGCGCCAATCTCGGCGTCGGCAAGGCCGACGTCGTGGGGCGTCAGGCACTCGATGGGCTTGGCATTGGCCTGCTTGATGGAGCGCAGGGAGGCATAGCGCGGCGTGTTGATGCCGAGCTGGATGGTGAGCACCGCGGGCGTCTCCACCTCGATGCGCTCCACGAGCCCGCCTTCCAGTTCGCGTTCCACCTGGGCGGTGGTGGCGCCGGGGGCGAAGTCGAGCTTCGAGACCACCGCCGCGCGCGCCCAGCCGAGCAGCGCCGCGACCGACATGCCGGTCTGGGCGTTGCCCTGGTCGGCGGATTGCGCGCCGCACAGCACGAGGCCTGGCTCCTCGTTCTCCGCCACCTTGGCGATAACGCGGGCGACGGCCACGCGGTCCGCCTCTTCGAGCCCCGCATCGTCAACGCGGATCGCGCGGTCGGCGCCCTTGGCGAGGGCCTTGCGCAGCACGTCGTCGGCATCGTCGGGGCCGATGGTCAGCACCACCACCTCGACGGAGCCTTCGGGCGCGGCTTCCTTGATCTGGACTGCCGCTTCCAGCGCGTATTCGTCGAATTCGTTGAGGTCGAACTCGCAGAAATCCGGGTCGACGTCGCGGCCATCGTCGCGCAGCTCGAATTCGTCATCGAGGGAGGCGACGCGTTTCACCGGCACAAGTATCTTCATGGGTGTCCTCACGGCTGTGGGAAGGTTTCGAGGTGCCTGCGTGCGGCGCGCCCGGCGGCCGCGGCGTGGGTGACGGCGCGCTTGCCCACCGCGAAGCGTACCTGCGGCGCGCCGTCGTCGGCTGAGCCCCAGGCATCCGCCATCGGAAGGTTCGCATGGCGCACGGCAAAAGCGCGGTTGAGGGGATAGGGATCGTCCAGCAGCAGGCGCAGAGCACTCGCGGGTGCGTCCGGATTGAGCGCCACCGCGCGGCGCACGTCCGCCTGGCCATGCCGGGCGAGGTGGCGGAGCACAGCCTCCCGCGCCTGCGGATTGCGGGCGACGGCGGAGGCGACATCCTCCCCGTCTTCCCGTTCGAGGGCGCGCAAGGCCTCGGCCGGAAGGTCGGGGCGGCAGGCCACGGCGGTGCGCACCCATTCGTCGCCATCACGGGCGAGGGTTGCGAGCAGGTCGGCCGGGCAGGCCGGATTGCGGCCGGCAGCATGGCGTACCCGCGCCTCGACATCGCCGCCCAGCCGTTGGATGAGGATGGCCGGCAGCGTCGGATTGCGGGCGAGCCAGACGCGCACCCACACGTCGCCGTCGTTGGACAGCGTCTCCGCCAGATCCTCTGGCAGGGCCACATGGCGGGCCTGAGCGCGGCGCACCCGCACGTCGGTGTCATCGGTCAAGGCCACGTTCTGACCTTCCGCATGAAGGCGCAGGGCCTCCGCGCGGACGGCCGGATCGCTGTCGCCCATCAGCGCCTGACGCAGGCTCGGTGGCAGCACGGGATTGGAGGCCGCCCGGCGGCGGATGGCGGCATCGGCATCGACGCACGCATCGGCGACCTGCGTGAGCGGGCAATGGGGGTGCGCCACCGCCTCGGCGCGCACCACGGCATCGCCGCCCGTGAGCAAAGTGCGCAGCAGGTCCGCGTCCGCCTGCGGATGGCGCGCCAAGGTGGCGCGCTCCGCAGCGTCGGCGTGGTCCAGCAGGGCATGGAGGGCGAGGGCCGGTGTTCCGGCATTGCGCAGCAGTGCGGCGCGCACGGCGGCGTCTGCCTGCATGGCGAGGCCGATCAGCGCCACCGCGGGCGTATGGGCGTGGGCGGCGAGGGCTGCGCGGGTCGCCGCGTCGTCCATCTGCCGGGCGAGGCGCAGTAGAGTCGCGCCTGAGGTGGCCGGGTTGCGCACGATGCGCTGGAGGATGGCGGGCCGGTCCTCGCCGGCAAGGAGGGCGAGGAAGGCCGGCGGCGCGAAGGGCAGCGCGGCAAACACCAGCTTCAGCCGTGCGTTCGAGAGCAGCAGTCGCGCCAGGGCCGCCTGCGCCCACTCAGCGCCCTCCGCCCCGTAGGCGGGGAGCGCAAGATAGGCGTCGCCCCGGGCGATTAGCGCACCCGTCAGCGCGGCCATGTTGCCGGGCGCACCCATCGCTCAGCCGACCTCGGCAGGGGCGGGGAGGACGGCGGGCTCCTCGGGCTCCAGCGCCTCGGCGAGGAGTTCGGTCAGCTCCAGCACCCGGAAGTTGCGCTCGTTGCCGGTGGTCTTCACCGCGTCCTCGAGCATGGTCATGCACTTCGGGCAATTGACCACCAGAGCGTCGAGGCCATGGATCTCGGCGGCTTCCCGGGCGCGGATCTCGCCCACCTTGGTGGTGCCGGGCGGATCGGGCACCCACACCCTGCCGCCGCCACCTCCGCAGCAGAAGGAGTTGTCCCGGCTCTTGCCCATCTCCACCAGTCTCACGCCGGTGGCCGCGAGCACGTCGCGCGGGGCGTCATAGCCCTTGTTGAGGCGGCCGAGGTGGCAGGGGTCGTGATAGGTGACGGTGAAGTCCAGCTTGCGGGCGGGGGTGATGCGCCCGTCCGCCATCAGCTCCTTCAGGAAGGCGCTGGCGTGGCTCACGTCATAGGTGCCACCGAGGTCGGGATATTCGTTCTTCAGCGTGTTGAAGGAGTGCGGATCGGTGGTCACGATGCGGTTGAAGCTGCAATCGCCTAGCGTCGAGATGTTGCCTTCGGCGAGCTGCTGGAACAGCCCCTCCTCGCCCACGCGGCGCACGTCGTTGCCGGCCGTGGTCTCGCCCTCGTAGAGAATGCCGAAGTCGATGCCCGCGGAATGCAGGATGCGGGCGAAGGCGCGGCTGACCTTCTGGTTGCGCGGATCGAAGCTCGCATAGTCGCCCACGAACCAGAGCACGTCCACGGGCTCCTTGCGCGCGTCCTTGATCTTGAACGGCAGGTCCTTGGTCCAGTTGGGGCGCTTGCGGCGGCTTTCGTTGAAGCAGTTGCCGGTCTTGTTCACCGCCCCGAGGGTGCGCTGGAGCGCCGGGTCCATCTCGCCTTCGTCCACCAAAGTGCGGCGGAGCATGTTGATGAGTGGCACGTGCTCCACCCCCACCGGGCAGATCTCCGTGCAGGCACCGCATTGGCGGCAGGACCACAGGGTCTCCGGCCGGTATTCGCCGGTGGCGAGGCCGATGAGGGGCGTGGCGCAGCCGGCGGCGCGGGGCTTCGGCAGCACCTCTCCGAGAAGGGTGTTGGCCTGCTCGCGCAGCGTCAGAACCACGTCGCGCGGGGAGAGCGGATAGCCGGCGGCCCGCGCCGGGCAGGCTTCATGACAGCGGCCGCATTTGGTGCAGGCGTCCGCCTGGACGAGATAGCGGCTCGCAACGTCGCCCAGCTCGCGATAGCCAATGCGCGCGGCATCGAGATCGCCGAGCGGCAGGTGGCGGATGGCGTCGGGATTGCGCAGCAGCCAGGAGGCGGCGGCGGTGAAGATGTGCTTCGCCTTGGTGTAGGGAATGAGCGCGATGAAGGTGAGCGCCAGCACGCCGTGCAGCCACCACAGCCCCATGCGCAGG
>JAYSCE010000030.1:0-718 GCA_041915035.1 Xanthobacter sp. | reverse complement strand
CGCGCCGACCGGCGCCCACCAGCGGGTGTCCCACACCGCAGGATCATTCTGGAGCCACACCATGCGGGCGCCGGAGAGCAGGAAGCCGGTGATGCCGATGAGAAGCAGGGTCCAGAGAAACGCCCAGTCCTCGATCCGGTAGCGCTCGCGGGAGAAGTCCGCATCCTGCGGCATCCGGTCGGGCCGCGCATAGTCGAGCTTCGGCGGTTTCAGCCAGCCGCGCCGCCACATCATGTAGAGGAGGCCGCAGATGAAGCCCGTGCCGGCCAGGGTCATCGTGAGCTTGAAAAGCAGGTAGAAGGGACCGTGCCAGAATTCGAGGCCGATGAGCGGGCCGAGAATGTCTTCCTGCAGGGTGATGGTGGCGGTGCCGATGAACAGCAGCGCGAAGCCGTAGAAAATGAAGGCATGGAGCCGGCCGGCCGCGGTGTCGCGCCGGCGCAACGTGCGATGGGAGGCGATGGTCTTCGCCGTATCGAGAAGTCTGCGGCCGATGTCGCCCCAGGCGAGGCGCGCCCCCAGGCGTCCGGCGCGATACTTGTGAATCTGGGCGTAGACGCCCCAGGCGAACGCCGCCATGCAGCCGATGGCATAGACATAGAAGATCGCGAGCATCCAGGGCGAAAAATCCTGGAACAGGATGCGCGTGACCTTGGATGGATCGATGCCGCTCGGAATCATGTGCTCTTCGCCCTCGGATCTTTTTCTTGATTATGCT
>JAYSCE010000029.1:0-16604 GCA_041915035.1 Xanthobacter sp. | reverse complement strand
GCCCTGTTCGCGCTCAGCGCCTGGGTGGCGCTGCGCGACAAGTGGTGGCCATGGCGCTATCTGGTTTCGGCGGTGTTCGTGGTGGCGCTGTTCTTCTGCCACCTGTTCACCGCGGGGATTTACGGCATCGGCATCCTCGCCTACGAGCTGGACCGCCTGCGCCTTGGCCGCGGGCCCATCTGGCCGCGCCTCGGCATATTCGTGAGCGGGGGCCTGCCCTTCTTGCCCATCCTGCCGCTGCTGCTGGCAAGCCCCACCTGGGGCCTCAGTGGACAGAACTACTGGGAGCCGCAGGGCAAGATCACCGGCATCGAAATGATCTTCAACGTCTACGTCGACCATGTTGCGGTCGCCGTGGCGGCGATCTTCATTGTGGCCGGAGTCTGGGCGGCGCGGCACCGGCTGCTCTACGTCCACTCTTTCATGCTGCCTTTGCTGCTGGTGGCGGGTCTGGTCTATCTCGCCATGCCGCGCGTGGTGTTCGCCACCTACATGGCGGACCAGCGCCTGCCGGCGGCGATCGTCTTCATGGTGATCGCCGCCATGCGCGTGGACCTGCGCCACCGCTTCGCCCGGCGGGGATTCGCGGTGGTTCTGATCCTGATGCTGGCGGTCCGCGTCGGCTAGGTGCAGGTGGTTTGGGATCGCCTGTCGCAATGGACCGTGGCGTTCCGCGAATCGGTCACCCGCATCCGCCCCGGCTCGCGCGTGCTCGTCGCCTATGCCGACATCCAGGGCGGCAACGATCCGACCGACCTCGGCCTGATGCACGCCGCCTGCCTCGCCATGATCGAGAAGTCGTCCCTCGTCACGACCGCCTTCACGGTGGAGGGCAAGCAGATCCTGCGCGCCCGCAAGCCCTACAACGAGCAGGTGGACACCGAGGACGGCACCCCGCCCCAGACCGAGCAACTCCTCATCACCGAGGACGACCCGACGCCCGACGGTCCGCGCTACTGGGACCTGTGGCCGTCGAAATTCGATTACGTCTACCTGCTGTTCACCGAGCGGGGGGCACCCAACCCCGACAGCGACCACCTGAAGCTGATTTCCGAGGGCGAGCGCTTCCAGCTCTACGAGGTGGTGCCGCGCCCCCCTGCCCCGCCCTCCTGAGCCGGCACGGCGGGGGCGACGTCACCACGGTGTCACGATAGGGTGCAACGCAGATCATCCCGCGGGTCCGGCCGGAAGGCCGGCCCGCGCATTCATTTCGACCGCCAGTTCCGGAGCCCCGATGGACACCGTTCTCACCAACGCCCGCCTCGTCCTCGACGATGCCGTCGTCACGGGGACCATCACGCTTCGCGACGGACGCATCCTCGCCATCGACGAGGGCCGCGCCACGATGCCTGCCGCCATCGATTGCGATGGCGACTTCATCGCACCCGGCCTCATCGACCTGCATACCGACGCGCTGGAGGGGCATTTCGTCCCCCGGCCGAAGGTCTTCTGGCCGGATGCGCGCGCCGCTGCTCTCGCCCATGACGGGCAGACCGTAGCGAGCGGCATCACCACCGTCTTCGACGCCATCTGCGCCGGCGGCTTCGACCAGGCCAAGGCGGAGCGGCGCCAGCTGTTCGGGACCATGCTGGATGCGGTGGAGCTGGGGACGCCCCTGTTCCGGGCCGACCACAAGGTCCACCTGCGCTGCGAGATGACCGACCCGGACCTGCTCGATCTGGTGGAGCCGACCCTCGGCCGGCCGGGTCTCGCCTTCGCCTCGCTGATGGACCACACGCCCGGCGCCCGGCAGTGGCGCAACGTGGATGTGCTGCGCACTTTCCTGCTCGGCATCGGCAAGGAGGCCGCCGAGGCCGAGCGCGAGATCGGCGAGCGCACCGCCCGCGGCCGCGCCAACGTTGCGCGCAACCTGCCGCCTCTGGTGGAGATGCTGGCCTCAACCGGCCTCGTTCTGGCGAGCCACGACGACACCACTGAGGACCATGTGGCCGAGGCGCAGGCGGCCGGCTGCACGGTCAGCGAGTTCCCCACCACACGCGAAGCGGCGCTGGCGGCCCGCACTGCTGATCTCGCGACCATCGGCGGGGCACCCAACGTGGTGCGCGGCGGCTCCCATTCAGGCGGCGTCGCCATGGGCGCGCTGGCGCAGGAGGGCCTCGTGGACGCCCTCGCCTCGGACTATGTGCCGGCAAGCCTGCTTCAGGCGGCGACGCGCCTTCACATCGTGGACGGCATGGGCCTGCCGCAGGCGATGGCCCTCGTCACCCGCAACCCGGCGCGGATGGCCGGCCTCGACGATCGCGGCCGGCTGGACGCCTGCCTGCGTGCCGATGTGGTGCGCTTCCGCATCGTCGAGGGCACGCCGGTGGTGCGCCACGTGCTGGTGGAAGGCGAGCGCGTCTTCTGACGCGCCGCGCCTCAGATCAGAAGGGTCAGAACAGCGGCGGCACGATGCCCACCGGGAAGCCGGCGAGCTTGAGCGTTCCCGCATCGAACGAGAGCGCGAAGATCGCGCCCTTGCGCCCCTCCACCTGACCCGGCTTGCCCACCATGGCGAGAGCGCTGACGATGGGCGCGATCTCCCGCGGGATGGCGCCGGCCTTGTCGAGGCCCTGCACCAGGTCGTTGATTCCGGCGAAGCCGAGGTCGAGCTTGCCGTTGAGCCGGCCCTGGGGATCGAGCGCCACCGCCCCGCTGGCCGTCACGGCGATCTTGGGCGAGGTGATGTGGAAGCGGTCGAGCTTGGCGATGCCGCCGGCGTCGGCCCAGGCCCGCATCCGCTGCGCGACCGACATCGGCCTGAGGTCGGCGGAGGCGGTCACGGTGCCCTGGAGCGCCATCTCCACCGGCCCTTCCGCGCCGAGCTTGTTGAGCAGTGCGCTTTGCCCGCCGGTGAAGCCGGACGCGTAATCCACGCCATCGGGCTTGCCGTCCTGCCCCGGCGAACGGCGGGCGTGGAACTCGAACAGGTGGGCGGAGAGGATCGGCACCGGCTGCGCGCCCGTGGCGGCCGGCTGCTCAAGCTTGAGATCGTGCGCCTGCAGCGAGAATCGTTCCGGCCGGCCTGAGAGATCGCCGACGCCGCTCATCTGCAGCAGCGACCACACGGCCACATAGGACTGCCCGGTGTTGAGATCCTCCACCCGCGCCGGCCCGCTGAACCCGGCGACGATGTGATTGGGGGCCCACACCTGCGCCACCGCCTCGACGGACGCCGCGGTGAAGCGCATGGCGTCGCCGCCCACGGTCTCCAGCTTCGGCATCAGGCAGCGCAGCTCGAAGCGGAAGGGGAAGCCGGCGAGGTGGCGGTCCGTGCAGGTCCAGATGCGCCCGAGCTTCGCCTCGCGCCCGATCCAGGCGTCGATCTCGCGCTCGGCACGGCCCGCCGCATAGAACCACAGGCCGCTCCAGATGATGGCGGCGACCACGACCAGGGCCACCGGGACGATGACAAGCCAAGGCTTGGGACGGCTCCCCGGCGCCGAAGGCGCGGGCGGAACCGGAGCGGACGGAGCGGCAGCGGAGGGAACGGGGTCAGACATGGACATCCTTGCGGCTGGCCACGGTCGCCCGTGGCTTGCGATGGTCCTTGCCGGCTGTTAGGCGACGGTCCGGCGTTTCTGTCAACGCCAGAGCACGCGCCGATCTGATTGCATCGCAATCAGATCGGATCACGCGTTCTCTTTCTTAGAGTTAGAGGGCGATTCACCGATCAAGTTGTTTCAACTTGATCGGACCGCGCTCTAGGAAGGTATGTCGGGGCCATGGCGGACGAGCGGTCGGCGAGCGGAAGCGGCAACGCGCCGGAGGCGGCGGGGCAATCGGTCTCGCCTTCCGCTGCGACGGCCGGGATGCACGGCGACGTCTGGGTGTTCGCCTATGGCTCGCTGATGTGGAATCCGGGCTTCGCCTTTGTCGAACGCTGCGAGGCACGGCTCGTGGGTGCCCACCGCACTTTGTGCGTCTATTCGTTCCACCACCGCGGCACGCCGGAAAAGCCTGGTCTGGTACTCGGCCTCGATCTCGGCGGCTCCTGCCGCGGCATCGCGTACCGGGTGGCGGCGGCGGAATGGCCGCAGACCCACGCCTATCTCACCGAGCGCGAGCAGATTTCGGGGGTCTATCGCGAGGTGATGCGGCGGGTGCGCCTGCTGGACGGATCGGGACGCGACGCGCCGGCCGTGGCCTATCTGGTCAACCGTGCCCACCCTCAGTACGCACGGGGCCTCACCCTCGACGACCAGCTGGCTCTGGTCCGCCGTTCCCATGGCAAGTCCGGGCCGAACACGGATTATGTGGTGGCGACGGTGAAGGCTCTGGAGAGCCTCGGCATCCGCGATCCGGGCCTTGCCTATCTCACCCAGCATTTAACGGCGAGCCACGCTCTGCCCCCGCTGCTGCCGGATGACGCGGAAGGCGACGGCTCTCCCTGAGACGGCGCCCCTCAGGCCGCGTGGCGGCGGGCGGGCAGGCTGAGCGCTTGGACGGCCGGCCGGGGAAGCGCCGGGACCTCGCAGCGATCCACCGAGGAACGACCCATCAGGCAACGGTCCATGAGCCGGCGCAGGGCGGGCGCATTTTCCTCGCCGAACACATGGATGTGGATTTCGTCGCCGCGCATCCTGAGCGCGGCTGTGCGGGCATGGCATGCCGGCCCCGCCCACATGGCGATGGAGCCCGCCGGCGTGCGCCGCGAAACCACGGCGAGCGCGTCCGGATAATCCGGAGCGGCGTCGGGCCGGTAGACCGAGAACACGTGGCGCAGGCCGTCTTCGTCGCGCCAGAAACGGTAGCGCGCGCCGAGAGCGTCGTGCTTGAGGCCGTTCAGGCCACCGGCGTCCGTCAGGGGGACAAGGAGCGAATCAGTTGCGTTCATGAGAACGAAACTAGAACGATCCCCCGCGCTCGATCAAGAGTTTTCCACAGGGGTGGACAACGGGGAAGAATCGGCGCCCGCGCGACCCCTCAGATCGGCCGGCGCGCGTGGCCCGAGTTCGGCCAATCCCTCGGCGAGGAGACGGTCGCTGGCGGCCTCGATGTCGGCCTGGAGACGCGCGGTGATCTTCTGCCGCGGTAGCCCCGGCGCGATGGGCGGCAGGATCTCCACCAAGATAGTACCGGGCCGCTTGAGGATGGTCCGCCGCGGCCAGTAGAGGCCGGAATTGAGCGCGATGGGCAGGCACGGCACGCCGAGGCTGGAATAAAGGTGCGCCACGCCGAATTTGTAGTCCGGCGGAGCTCCGGCCGGGCGGCGGGTGCCTTCCGGGAAGATCAGGATTTGCCGGCCCTCGGCCATGTCGGCCTGCGCCCGCCGCGTCATGGCCTTGAGCGCCGCCGAACCGCCCTTGCGGTCCACCGGGATCATCCGCGCCCGCGCCGCGAACCAGCCGAAGACGGGGATCGACATCAATTCCCGCTTCAGGATGAACGCCGGGTCCGAGAACAGCGGCAGCAGCGCCAGGGTCTCCCACGCCGACTGATGCTTGGACGCGATGAGGAGCGGGCCTTCCGGGATGTTCTCGATGCCCCGGATTTCCGCCCGCGTCCCCACGATGACCCGCAGCAGGAACATGATGGTGGCCACCCACCACATGACGCCGGTCCGCCACAGGCCCTTGCGCGACAGGAAGGGAAGCGCCGGGAGGAAGGCCAGCATGTAGAGGGTCGTCACCAGATAGAAGGCGATCTGGAAGACGAGCGAACGCAGGAAGGTCAAGGCGGTCTCCCTGCCCCGCGGCCGGGCGGCCGGGAGCGCGTTTTCAGTGCGGCGCGGCGGCCGACCCGCCCGACGGCGCGGCAGCGGCCTGAGGACCGGCCACCGCCTGGGCGGGACGGATCTTCACCGTGGCCATGATGTACTTCAGATATTCCTTCACCAGCAGCTTCAGCGTTCCGGTATCGGTCCACCAGTGCTCCGGCTCGGTGCGGCTGGTGACGACGGGATAGGCCACCAGCTCCACGTCGGGAAGGGCGCGCGACAATTCCATCATGGCGCGCGGCATGTGCCAGGAGGATGTCACCACCACCAGCGAGCGAAACCGCCGTTCGCGCGTCCACTCGGCGGCTTCCAGCGCATTGCCGCGCGTGTTCAGCGCCTTGTGGCCGAGATCGATGCAGCAATCCATCAGCCGCTCGCCGTCCGGCAGGGCACGCCGCATCTCGTCGGAGGAGGTGGTGGGGTTGACGCCGGTGATGAGCAGGCGCTGGCCGAGCCCCTCATTGAGCAGGGAGACGGCATCGATGATGCGCGACGGCCCGCCGGTGAGCACGACGATGGCATCGGCCGGCTTCACGCCCGCGGGCTCACGCCCTGCGATCTGGGTGGTGAAGGCGACGAAGCCCGCCCCGGCGGCGACGATGCCCAGCCCGCCGAGCGCCAGTGCGCCAACGGCAAGGCGGCGCAGCAGGCTGCGGCGCGGTGCCGGAGACGGCTGCCTGCCCGTGTTTGCCCCGCTTCTGGCCGTGCCGGTATCGGACTGCCCGGGACCGATCTGCGCCCTCATCCTGCGCTCGGTGCTCGACATGGTCATGCGGCCGAAGATGCCGCCGGAATGCGGCAGAGGCGAGGTGACGCACCCCCCGCCACCGCCGCATCCATCGCGCCGCGGCCGATCATGTGATCGTCCTCAACGTGCGGTAAACGGTGACGCGCGAGGTGAGCGCCGTCGCCAGCGCCACGATCGCCACCGACACGGCGATGCCGAAAAAGCCGAGATAGCCGGGATTGAGCCAGCCGAGCACGGTCGGCAGCTCCGGATCGCCGCCGAGGCCGAGCCGGGGGAGCGCGGCGAGCGCGCCGAACACCGCCGCGGCCGAGAGCCCGCCGATCAGGCCGCCTTCCGCGCCGATCTTGAGGAAATGGCGCTGGAACTGGGCGGCGATGAAGCCGTCCCGCGCGCCCACGAAGTGCAGCACCTCCACCACCGAACGGTTGGTGGCCACCGCCGCGCGGGTCGCGAACACCACCGAGAGCACGGTCGCGAGCCCCACCAGCACCAAAAGCACCACCGCCACCAGCATCACCCCGTCCGTCACCGCAACGAGCCGGCGCGACCAGCCGCGATGATCGTCCAGCGTGGCGGTGGGGATGCGGTCGGTCAGGGTGCGCTTGAGCCTGGCGAGATCGGGCGGGCTCGATCCGTCGAGGCGCACCACCAGCACCCGCGGCACCGGCAGGTCGCCGAGGTCGAGCCCCGAGCCGAGCCAAGGCTCCAGCAGCCGGGAGGTCTCCTCGGGGGTGAGGATATGCACGTCGGCGATGCCGGGCGTCTTGCGCACGATGTCGGCGGCGGCCTGCACCTGGGCATCGGTGGCCTGCTTTTCGCCGGCGCGGATCTGGATGGTCACTTCCTGTGTCACGTCGGACCGCCACTGGCTGGCGGTCGCGCGCACCGCCACCGCCGTGCCGATGGTAAGGCCGGCGAGGAAGGTCATGATGGCCACCACCGCCACCAGCGCCCGCCCGGCGATGGTGGAGGACGGCACGATGGAGGCCAGCGCCCGCGCCTTGGCGCGCGGGGCCTCTCCGGCCTCGGCCGGCGGCTTCTTGGGCTGCGGGTTCTGCGGCTGAGCGCCGGCGTCAGTCGTAGACATAGAGGCGGCCGTCGGCGATCACGAGGCGGCGGGCGTCGTACTGGTCCATGAGCGCGATGTCATGGGTGGCCAGCAGCACCGACGTGCCGGACTTGTTGAGTTCGATGAACAGGCGGAGCAGGCGGCGGGCGAGGGTGGGGTCCACATTGCCCGTGGGTTCGTCCGCCAGCAGGAATTCCGGCCGCCCGATGAGGGCGCGGGCGATGGCGGCTCGCTGCTTCTCGCCGCCCGAGAGTACAGGTGGCAGAACGTGCATCCGGTCGCCGAGGCCGACCCAGCTCAGAAGCTCCGTCACCTCGCCGCGATAGCTCGCCTCCTCCTTCCCGAGCACGCGCAGGGGCAAAGAGACGTTCTCGTAGGTGGTGAGGTGGTCGAGCAGGCTGAAATCCTGGAACACGATGCCGATGCGCCGCCGCAGCACGGCCACCTCGTCGGGATCGAGCGACGAGACATCCCGCCCGAACAAAGTGATGAGCCCGCGCGTCGGCTTCAGCTGGAGGAAGAGCAGGCGCATGAGCGTCGTCTTGCCGGCGCCCGACGGCCCGGTCAGAAACTGGAACGAATTGGGCTCGATGCCGAAGGAGACATCCTTCAGCACTTCCGGGCCCATGCCGTACCTGAGGCCGACGTTCTCGAACCGGACCACGCCCCAACCCTTCACTCGAATCGCGCCGTGGCGCCCCGCCACACCATAAACGAAGCGGAAGGCGTCGCCACAGGGGCACGGAAGGCCGGCCCTGCCCGAAGGAAGGGCTGTCCCGCATTGCGCGCGCCGGGCCCGGCGGCTATCTCGGGAGGGCGCCGCAGCCGACGGCCATGCGCGCTCTGGCGAAGAGGGACCATGAACCTGCCGAACGTCAGCGTCCTTTATGACGAGAACCGCATCGCCGCGCGCAATCACGCCCTGGCGGTGGAGATCGCTGCGCTCGCGCCGGAGCGGCTGCTCGCCGTGGCGGTGCTGAAGGGCTCCTTCATCTTCGCCGCCGACCTGCTGCGCGCCATGCACACGTCGGGCCTCGCGCCGGAGGTGGAATTCATGCACCTCTCCTCCTATCGCGAGGCGACCATCTCCTCCGGCCAGGTGGAGATTCTGAAGGACGTGGAGAGCGACGTGCGCGACCGCGACGTGCTGCTCATCGACGACATCCTGGAATCCGGCCGCACCCTCGCCTTCGCCAAGGACCTGCTCATGGCGCGCGGCGCGCGGCGGGTGCTGGTGTGCGTGCTTCTGGAGAAGCCGGGCAAGCGCGCGGTGCAGATCGAGGCCGATTTCGTCGGCTTCACCTGTCCCGATGTGTTCGTGGTCGGCTACGGCATGGACGTCGCCCACGCCTTCCGGCAGCTGCCTTTCATCGGGCACGTGGAGGGACTGGAGTAGCCGCGCTCCGTCGCGCGCTCTCAGATCCTGCCTCTCAGCCCTTCACCTTCAGCCGGGCCTGGATCTGCTGGCCAATGTCAAAGGCCCGCTGCTCCAGCAGCACCGGCGTTTCGCAGACATAGATGAGGGACTTGGCGCGCTCGTCGAAGATGCGGCTGTCCCAATTGAGCTGCTCGTCGAGCTTGCGGCTCTCGGCGGTCTCCGGCGCGGTGATGGATGTCTGCGCCTTGCTCAGCTGGTCGCCCTCCTCGCGGATGCGGTCGGCGAGGCGCTGCTGGCCGCGGGCATAGCGCTCTATGCCGTGCATGAGCTTGCTGCGCTGGTCGTTGATGATCTCGTAGACCCCCGCCATCACCCGCAGCAGCCCCTTGTCCGCCTCCGCGCCGGCCTCCTTCACGAAGCCATCGAGCAGGGGACCGAACTCCTTCGCCGGGGTGCGGCGGGAGGCAAGCTTCACGGCGAGGCCGGCGGCGTCCTGGTCGTCGGTCCATTTGCCGGCGGAGGCCGGGTCCGGGCCGCTCCACACCTGGGCGAGGTCGATCTCCGGCGTCTTGCGCTGCGGGCAGGGCCAGTCGGGATCGGCCTTCGGCTGGGCGGCCAGCGGCGATGCCATCAGGAAAGCGGCGGCCGCAAGGGCGGCCGAGGCGGCGGCAAGCGAACGGATCACGCGGCTTCTCCTTTTGGCCCGCCCCGACGCCCCATGATGCCGCGGCCCGGATCATAGGCGACGACGGCGAGGGCGAAGAAGACGATGGTGGTGCCGAGCACGACGGCGAAGGCCTGAGGCTCGAACACGCCGTAGAGTGCGTTACGCACCAGTTCCACGGCATGGGTGAAGGGATTCAGAAGGCAGACGATGTACAGCGTCTCGCTGGCATCGCGTATGCGCCACAGCGGGTAGAGCGCCGAGGAGGCGAAGAACATCGGGAAGATCACGAAGTTCATCACGCTCGCGAAATTCTCCAGCTGCCGGATCAGCGAGGAGATGACGAGGCCGATGGACCCCAGCATCAGCCCGGTGAGAATGAAGGCGGGCAGCGCGGTGAGATAGCCCATGGGCGGGATGTCCACCTCCCACAGCCGGGCGATGGCAAGAAAGACATAGACCTGCGCCAGCGACACGCTGACCCCGGCCACCAGCTTGCAAAGCAGGAGATACCAGCGCGGGAACGGGCTCGTCAGCAGCACCCGCATGGAGCCCACCTCCCGGTCGTAGACCATGGAAAGGGATGACTGCATGCCGTTGAACAGCTGGATCATCACGGCAAGGCCGGGCGTCACATAGACCTCGTAGAGCACGTAGGTCTCGTAGGGCGGGATGATCGAGACGCCGAGGGTCGAGCGGAAGCCGGCGGCGAAGATGAAGAGCCACACCAGCGGCCGCACCAGCGCCGAGAGGAAACGCTCCTTCTGCTGAACGAAGCGCAGTAATTCGCGGCCGACGATGCCGGACATGCACACCAGATAGCCGGCGGGGCCGAGGTGTCGCACGGGCGTGGAAGGCGCCCTGTCGAGGGCAGCCTCGCTCATGCCGCGTCCTCCGCCCGCGCCGCCGTCATGGCCCGGAAGGCCGCCTCCAAAGCCGCCGTCGGGCCGTCGGGCGCGCGCTCTTCCGCCGGCCGCATATGCGCGCCGGTCACTTCGCGGGCGGTGCCGTGGGCTATGATACGGCCCTTGTCGAGCACATAGATGAGATCGTCGGCCCGCACCTCGTCGAAGATGTGGGTGGCCCACAGCACCGCGAGATGCTCCTCATCCACAAGCCGCCGCACGATCTCGACGATGGCGGAGCGCGACGGCAGATCGAGCCCCACCGTCGCCTCGTCCAGCAGCAACAGGCGGGGGCGGTGGATCAGCGCGCGGGCGATTTCCACCCGCCGCGACTGGCCGCCCGAGAGGGTGCGCACCTTGTCGTCGACGCGGTCGGCGAGACCCACCAGCGCCAGCAGCTCGGCGATGCGGGCCTTCACCTCGCGTCCCGCCATACCGTGCAGGGCGCCGTGATAGGCGAGGTTCTGCCGTACCGACAGATCGAGATCGAGGGTGCGGCTCTGGAACACCACGCCCAGCTCCGCCAGCGCCGCGGAAGGCGCGCGGGAGAGGTCGTGGCCGAAGATGCGCACCCGTCCCTCGCGCGTCGCATAGAGCCGCGTCGCCAGTGAGAACAGAGTGGTCTTGCCCGCGCCGTTCGGCCCCAGCAGCGCCACGAAGCGGCCGGCCGGAACGGTGAGCGAGACCCCATCCAGCGCGCGGCGCGCGCCGAAGGCATGGCTCACCGCCTCGATCTCCAAAGCCGCAGCCTGCACGCCATCGCTCATTGCGGCGAGACCACCACGCCCCACGGCGCGCCGCCGACCTTGATGGACTTCACCACCTTGAGATCCTGAACGTCGATCACCGACACGTCGTTGGAATTGCCGTTGGTGGTGAAGAGCAGCTTCTCGTCCGGCGTGAAGGCGAGCTGCCACACGCGCTGGCCGACGAGCAGATATTTCTGCACCTCGAAGGTCTCGGCATTCACCACCGCCACGCGGTTCGCCGGACCCAGGGCAACGAAGGCGGTCTTTCCGTCCTTGGTCAGGCGCACGCCCACGGGCTGGATCGCCTCCTTGGACACGCCGGGGATCTGGAACGTGACCTTGTGGATGATCTTGCGCGTCTCGGGATCGATGACGGACACCGTGCCACCGACCTCGGCGGAGACCCACAGGCGCTTGCCGTCCTTGGAGAATTCGGCGAAGCGCGGGCGCGCGTCCACCAGCACGTTGGCGAAGATCTTGTTGGTCTTGGTGTCGATGAAGTGGGCCATGCTGGTGGTTTCGGAGGTGGCCACCAGCGTCGCCCCGTCCGGGCTCACCGCCATGCCTTCCGGCTCGGTGCCCACCGGCACCTGCGCCACCACCTTGTTCTGCTCCACGTCGAGGACGGTGACCTGGTTGTCGTCCTCGTTGGCGATGTAGAGCGGATTGCCCGAGGGGTGCAGGGCGAAGAGTTCCGGATCGGGGCCGGACTTCAGCTTGCGCAGGACCTTGAGCGTGGTGGGATCGATGGCCAGCACCGCATGGTCGTCGCTGGCGCACAGGAACAGCACCTTGCCGTCCGGGCTCATGGTGATGCCACGCGGCCGGCGGCCGATCTTCACCGTCTGCTTGGCTTCCAGCGTGGTGGAATCGATGACGGTGATGGAATTGCCGCGCTCGTTGGAGACGTAGACCGTGTAAGCGGAGGCCGCATCCGCCGCCGTCAGCGCGGCGGCTCCGGCGAGAAGGGCAACGAGCCGGCGCGGGACGGTCGGGGTCATCGGGTTTCCTCCAGAAGTCTGGCGCGTGGGTCGCGCTTCAGCCGGCATTTCAGTTCAGCCGGCATTTGGATTCGCGTTCGTCCACGCCGAGGGTATCGAGCGGGGTGCGCTGGTGCAGGAAGCCCTCCTCCGGCGCCACCGAGACGATGCCGAGGGGCTGCGCGATGAGGAGGGGCTGGCGCACCTGCTGGTCCCACGGCCGCACGCTCACCGGCACGCCCTTGAAGGCGGCGAGGCTGAAGTCGGGCGAGCGCATGAATTTCGCCAGCGCCACCGGGTCCGTGGTTTTCGCGCGGGTCACGGCCTCGCCGACCATGCGCACGGCGAGCCACGCCTGATAGTCGCTCGCGCGCATGGGGCGGCCCGTGGCGCGCAGGAAACGGTTCTGCAATTGGGCCGAGCCCCACGCATCCTGCGCCGGATGCCAGGTTCCGGCGGTCAGGCCCTGCGTGCCCACCACGAGGCGCGGCTCGAAGGTGCGGAAGGGGATGTAATTGCCGAAATCGTTGGCCTCGTCCGCCACCACGAGGACGTCCGCATCGACTCCCCGGCTGAACACGAGGGCGTCGGAGCGGGTGATGCTGTCGGAGCGGTCGCGCCCCAGAGGGCCGAAGGTCCACGGCTTGTCGGCGACGATCTTGAGGCCGAACTTCTTCGCCGATTTCCGCAGCGCGTCGGCATAGAGCTGGTCGGCCGGGTTGGGTCCGACGATCAGGAACAGCTTGGTCCAGCGCTTCATGGCGAGGAACTGCATGAGCGCGTCCGCCAGCATCGCCCGGCTGGGCGCGACGTGGAAGATGTCGGCCCGGCACTGCTCGGCGCGCAGCGCATCGTCGGTGGCGCCGATGTTGAACAGGGTGACGTCCTTGCCCTTCACCGCGTCGTCCACCTTAAGCAGGTCGGCGGCGGGAAGGTTGACGATGATGAGCTTGACGCCGGCGTCCGCGAGCTTCTGCGCCGCCGCGCCCGCGTCCCCGTCCTCGGCCAGCGTGACCGGCTCCAGCGCATAGCTCTGGCCGGTGAACTGGCCGGTCGTGTTGTTATCCTTGATGGCGAGTTCGGCGCCCGCTACCGCGTCATCGGCCGGCACCGCCAGAAGATCATAGAGCGGGGGCGGAGGCACCTCGCGGGTGAGAAGACCGAGCCGCACCTCCGCGGTGGAGGGCGTTTGGGCGGGTGCCGACGCCGCAGAGCCATCCGCTTGCTGCGCCAGCGACATCCCGACGCCGCCCGCCGCGCCCAGCATCACGGCGCAGGCAAAGGTGAGAAGCAGGCGAGGCCGACGCAGCCGCGGCCATTCGAGGCGCCAGTGAAGGCTCATGGGCAATCGGGGCTCAGTCGATCCGGGTCTTCGCGAGGGGAAGATGTAGCCATCATCAGCCAAAAACGGCAACCGAATAGACATAAGAAAACAATAAGATGATCTCTCCTTGCCAGCGGCGGGCCGGCTGTGACACGCTCCCGCCTACCAAAGGTTCCCGATGATGTCCGGCGTCCGTTTCGTCTTTGCCCTTCTTTTCGCAGGCGCAACATTTTTCGGCGTGACAGGCCGCAGCTTTGCCGCGCCCGTCCCTGTGGCCATCTTCGGCTTCGAGTTATTTGACGATACGGCAGACCAACGCGACAGCATCCAGGCTGAACAGGCCGCGCGGCTCAAGCTCATCAATGCGGAACTCCTGCGCCTGCTCCTGGATTCCGGGCAGATGACGCCCGTCGATCTCAAGCCCTTCGCCGCGCGCATCGAAGAGGCATCACCCTTCTTCAAGTGCAATGTCTGCGAGAACGAGATCGCCGCCGACGCCGGTGCCAAGCTCGAAGTGGTGGGCGTGGTGCGCAAGGTGTCCAACCTCATCCTGTCCATCGAGCTGCAGGTGCGCGAAGTCGACCTGAAGGGCGTGGAGGGCAGTGCCAAGGTGGTGCGCGCCGGGCAGGTGGACATCCGCGGCAACACCGACGAATCCTGGCTGCGCGGCGTGCGATACCTGGTGAAGAACCGCATTTTCGCCCCGGGCCTGCCCGAGCTTTCCCAATGACGCGGCCGTCCGGCCCGTTCAACACCGACCAAGAACTGTTGGAGGAACGTTTCCATGAGGCAGATGATTGCCGCCGCGGCGGCGCTTGCGGTCGCGATGATCCCGCTCGCAGCTGACGCGCATGGCCCCACCCGCAAGAAGGTGACGGAAAGCGTCGAGATCAACGCGCCGGCCGACAAGGTCTGGGCCGTGATCTCCAACTTCCAGGACATGAGCTGGCATCCCGCGGTCGACAAGCAGGAGGGCAAGGGCGGCAACGCCGTGGATGCCACGCGCCTGCTTACCCTCAAGGGCGGCGGCACCATCGACGAGGTGCTGGTGAAGTATGAGCCGGAGCAGAAGAGCTATTCCTACCGCATCAATGCGGTGGACGTGAAAGTGCTTCCGGTGACGAACTATTCCTCCACCATCGCGGTCATTCCCGTCGACGCCACCCACACCAAGGTTGAGTGGCGCGGCGCCTTCTATCGCGGCTACCCGAACAACGATCCGCCGCCGGAACTGAGCGACGAGGCCGCCGTCGCGGCCGTGACCGCGGTCTATCGCGGCGGTCTCGACGCCCTCAAGGCCAAGGTCGAAAAGGGCTCCTGATGGCCCTCAAGCGGCGCGCGGCGGTTGCGGCGATCTTCACCGCGACGCTCGCGCTCCTCGCCGCGCCCCGGCCTTCGCCCGCGGCGGAGGCCTTCATCACAAACCAGCCCGGCAACGAGGTGGCGGTGGTGGCGCTCGACGGCGCCGCCGCCCCGCCGAAGCTTGTCGGGCGCATTCCTGTGCCCGGCGAGCCGGCCGGCATCGCCGTTTCGCGGGATGGAGCCCGCGCCTTCGCCACCAGCCCCGAGGGGAAGGCCCTGTCGGTGATCGACACGGCGACCCGCAGGGTCGAGAAGCGCATCCATGTGGACGGCGGCCCGCTCGGCGTCGCGGTCGCGCCCTCCGGCAAGCCGGTCTATGTGGCGGACTGGTATGCGGCCCGGCTCCTGGTGGTGGATCCCGACACGCCCGACGCGCAGCGCGTCGCCCACACCGGCAAGTCCCCCTCCGGCGTGGCGGTGACGCCCGACGGCGCCCTCGTGCTCAGCGCCGACCGTGACGACGATCAGGTCTCCATCATCGATGCGGCGACGCTGGAGCGGGTCGCTGTCGTCAAGGTCGGCACCCGCCCGTTCGGCATTACCTTGTCCGAGGACGGGCGCACGGCCTACACGGCCAATGTGGGCTCGAACGATGTGAGCATCATCGATGTCGCCGCGCGCAAGGTGGTCGGCACGGTGAAGGTGGGCAACCGGCCCTATGCGGTGGCGCTCGCCGGCACGCTCGCCTTTGTCACCAACCAGTATGCGGGGACGGTGAGCGTGTTCGACACCACGACCCTCGCGCCCCGCGCCACCATTCCTGTGGGCGAGTATCCCGAGGGCATCGCCGCCTCGGACGACGGGCGCGCGGTCTATGTGGTGAACTGGTTCGACAATTCCATGAGCGTGATCGACACGCAGACGCTCAAGGTGGTCTCGACCCTTGAGGTGGGCGACGGCCCCCGCGCCTTCGGCATCTTCCTGCGCCGGACGCCCTGACACGCGCGTTCAACGACAGCCCCTGAAAACGAAAACGACCGGCGGGAAACCCGCCGGTCGTCGTTCTTTTGGCCTCTATCGCAAAAAGATGGCGGCCAACCGCTGGAGCAGACCCTTCGGCATGGGCGGAGGGTTGCCGCTCTGTCCAGGGTGGTTTCCGCTCTAGGCCGCGAAGGGGTGCTTGGCTTCGTTGCGCTTGTCGGTCGCTTCCTTGGCGGTGGGGGTACCGGCCACGGCGCGAGCGATCGAGAGCTTGGTCGCCTCGTAGTTGAACTGCTGGATCTTGGCGTCGTCCGCCGCTTCCCAGTGGATGAACACGCCGACGCAGATGAACAGGTCGTCGGCTTCCTCGACCGGGATCACGCCTTCGGCCACGGAGTCCTGCACCGCCTTGGCGACGCCGTACTGGGCGGGTCCGAACATCTGCACGGCCTGCCGGGCGTCCTTGATGGTCACCTTGTTGAACATCACGGTGTTGGGCTTGCAGGGCAGGTTCGGCGCGAGCACCGCGAGGAGGGACGTGAAGCCATCCTTGTTGTTCGTCAGGCTGGTGACGAACGCCGTCTCGGCCGCGCTGCCGCGCGGGCCGATGATGAGGTCGATGTGGGCCACCTCGTTGCCGTCACCGACGAGCGCCTCACCAACCAGAACCTTGCTAATCTTAGCCACCTTCTGTCCTCCCTCGTAGATCGACTAGGGATGACCGCCCCCGAAGACAGTTCCGGACGGCGGTCCTATGCCGCCTACCCTTGTTGTCAGCGCTCGGC
>JAYSCE010000028.1:0-16948 GCA_041915035.1 Xanthobacter sp. | reverse complement strand
GCCCCCGCCCGGAAAGCCTGGTTGGGGAAGACGGTGCCGGTGGCGAGCAGGTCCGCGCCGGGGGGCACGTCGAAGCCCTCGGTGTGCCAGTGGTAGACATAGCCCGGCCACGGCATCAAGGCGGCGCCGGCCGCGGTGGCCTGGAGCGGGTAATAGCCCATCTCGCAAATGCCCTCGGCATGGGGCGCCACCTGCCCGCCCAGCGCCCGGGCGAGGATCTGCGCGCCGAGGCAGATGCCGAGGCTGGGGAGGTCGGCGGCCAGCGCCCGCTCCATCAGCCGGGTCTCGGCGCGGATGAAGTCGCTTTCGTCATTGGCGCTCATGGGGCCGCCAAAGACGAGCAGACCGGCGTGGTCCGCGAACGTCTCGGGCAGGGGATCGCCCAGCGCCGGACGGCGGATGTCGAGCGTGAAGCCGCGCGCCTTCAGGCGCTCGCCCACACGGCCCGGGGTGGAGCGCTCCTGATGGAGCACCACCAGCAGGGTTCCCGCACCCGGTTCCGGAGGTTGGCCCACGGCGGCGCCCTCAGACCGGCGTCTCGCCGCCTTCGCTCTCCTCGCGCACCTCGCGGCGGATGCGGATGCGGTCGCGGGAGCCGACGTTCAGAAGCTCGGCGGCGCGCCAGACCAGATTGTCCTCGAATTCGGACAGGCCGCCGTCCGCATAGGCCACCTCGAACATCATCTCGACCACCCGCAGCCGCCCCTCGTCGTCCAGCGCCCGGTTGAGCACGCTGGTGAAGGCGTAGAGGTCCACCGCCTCGGCGTCCTTGGCGATGGCCAGCTCCACCAGCTGCTCGGTCTCGCTCTCGTCGAGGGCGAAGCGACCGGCGAGGATGGTCTTCAGCACGCCCTGCTCTTCCGGGGTCACTGCCCCGTCGATGGACATGACATGGACCAGCAGCGCCGCGGCCGCGAGGCGATAGTCGCTCTCGTCGAAGGCGGCGGCCTCGCGATGGCCTCCGGTGATGTCGGAGATGAAGTCGGAGAGGGTGCGGAACATGCCTCTGGATCCTGGCTCGGGGCTCCTTTCGCCTGTGCCATGCCGATTGCGGCGGTGCAAGGGCGCGATGGAAGGCAGGGGAATGGCCGGGTCATGTCCCCGTTTGAATTTCGGCTGCAACCCGGCCGTCACTTACCCTCAGCGCTTGACGATGCGTCGTCCCGTTGGCCGAACGGTCGCGCAGGCGGGGGTGCCGTCCGTGCCGGTGCCGAGGATGGTCGTTTCGATGACCGCCCCGCTCTCGGCCGCGCAGACCAGCAGGTCATTCCCGATGTCGTGGATGTCGATCTTCATCCGGCGGGACCAGGGTGAGGCAGGGTCGCCGGCGAGTTGCCCGATACGGATGTAGACAAATCGGCGCTCGGGTCCCTCGCGACGGACTTGATCGCCGAAGAATTTTGGCCCCGGAGCGACGCGGACGTCTAAATCGAACTGGAGTGGCTCGCCGTCGCGCGACCATTTCGGATCAAGCGGGGTCTCATCCTTCGCCTGAAGACTATGCAGGACGCCGACTACAGGTTGCTCGATGGTGACCCGCAAACGGATCAGGCTCTGATCTGTTTTTGCCATGCGCGTTCATACCACGAGGGGCGGGAGCCAAACCGGACGAAAGGACCCGGTCTGGAGGAGGCCCTCACCCCGGAAACAACTCCACGTGGGTCTCCGCCGTGCGGGCGAAATAGACCGCGCGGCGGCCGGGGAAGGAGACGATGTAGCCGGCGCAGCCGGCCGCCGCGGCCTTCTCGCAGAAGCCGCGATAGGTGTAGCCGGGGGCCTGCTGCTGGGCCTCGCGGATCGCCGCCGTGAGACGGCCGGCATCGAGGGTGGGGGCGATGGCCGTCGCGGCCTTGTGGGTGGGCAGTTCCAGGCTGTCGCCGCTCGGCAGGTAATAGGTGGCCGTGGCGCGCCGGAGGTCCACCGCGTAGCTCTCGAACCCGGCGGCGATGAGCGTCCCGACGATCTCGGGGAAGTTCGCGGTGTCGCTCTCGGCGGCGGCGAGGCAGGCCCGGGCCACTTCGGTCTGGTCTTCGGTCATCGGAGGTTTCCTCAGCAGGTCATTCCAGGGGAACCGCGGTCATCCGGCCGTGCTCGGCCACCTGGCGCAGCAGGCGGTCCAGCGTCGCCCGCTCGGCCGCCGTCAGGCAGTCGAAGAAGGCGGCATCGTTGGCGTCGGCGAGGGCGGCCAGTTCCGGCACCAGATCGCGGCCGGCCGCTGTGAGGGCCAGCGTCTGGGCGCGGCCGTCGCTGGCGCTGGCGGTGCGTACCATCAGGGCCTTGGCGATCAGCCGGTCGGCGAGGCGGGTGATGGCCCCGCGGGTCATGCCCATCTCCTCGGCGATCCGGCTGGGGGAGAGCGGTTCGCGGCCATGGAGGGTCCGCATCAGGCTCCATTCCGCCGCCGTCACGCCCCGCCCGGCGAGGCGCGCCGCGAAGGCGTGGGAGACGTGGTTGGACACGCGCCGCAGCCAGAAGCCGAGATGCCGGGTGAGATCGGGAACCGCAGCGGGGGAAGCCATGGGCGCCTCATTTGATTGACCAGGAAACTAACTCATATTCAGTTTCCTAGTCAACCATCCCTGGCCGGCGACACGCAGAAGCGTCGTCCCCAAGGGAACCGCCCAGCGCGGACCGAGTTGATAGGCCAGCAGAGACAAGACTTAAGCTTCTGAACTTCAACTTGTCTGTGCGCGCTGGCCAGTCTAGCCGGCGCATCTTTTTCAAGTAGAGGACGGCATGGCCTTGGGCGATTGCGCTCACGGCAAGTGCTTCTCTGCAACTTGAACCGGGCCATAGGGCTAGAACACGTTCCCACGAGGAGGATCACATGAAGATGATGCCGATCTACGCTGCGACCGCGGCCGTTCTTCTTTCCACCACCGCCATGGCGCAGACTGCGGCCCCCACCACGACCGCCCCGCAGGCGACCCCGGCCCCCACCGGCACCATGGGCGCCACCAGCGGCGCGGCCTCCGCCACCGCTCCCACCTTCGTCACCCGCCAGATGGCCGACCAGCACATGGCCTCGAACCTCATCGGCACCGCGGTGCGCGGCCCGGCCGACGAGAATCTCGGCGACATCAACGACCTGCTCATTGACCGCTCGGGCAATGTGGCGGCGGTGGTGATCGGCGTCGGCGGCTTCCTCGGCATCGGCGAGAAGGACGTGGCCGTGCCGTTCCAGTCGGTTGAGGTGACCCGCGCGGACGGCAAAGACCGCCTGGTGCTGCGCAAGACCAAGGACGAGCTGAAGAACGCCCCGACCTTCACCGAGGCGGACAAGGCCCCGACCACCACCGGCACGGTGAACACCAACAACCGCCCGGCCACCACCCCGCCGGCCACGGCTCCGGCCGCCCGCTGATCCGACACGGCGGCGGGGAGGTCCAGCCCATAGGGCCTCCCCGGCACCCCTTGGAAATTCAGCGTTCGCCGGCCCTGGCCCCGTGGCCCGGGCCGGCTTCGTCGTGTCCGGCGACGGGGCCGGGGCGGAACGAACAGGGCCAGCGCGGTTGATCCCGCGGCAGTTGCGGGGGCAATGTGGCGGCCCGATCGCCACAGGGAGCAGGGATGAACCTGTCCAGTCGAGGCCCCGCTGGCCTCTTTCTGAGAATCATCGCGGAGCCGCGGCCCCTCTGGTGGCGCCTCGCCTTCGCCGGCACCGTCGTCGGGGCGGCGCTGGCACTCAGGCTGGGGCTCATCGCCTGGGTGTTCGATTTCCCGCCTTATCTGCTGCAATTGCCCGCGATCATCGTGGTGGCGCTGGTCTGCGGCGTGGAGCTGGGGCTGGCCGCCATCGCGGTGCTGGTGGCGGTCAACGCCGCGCTGGTGCCGGAAGGGCCGACCGGCGGGGTCGCCGTGCCCGCCCTCGCCGTCTGGGGCATTGCGGGGCTGATCCGCACCATCCTGCGCCGGCTCGATTCCGCCCATGCCGCCCTGCTTTCGGCGGCAACCGAGCAGACCGCCGTGGTGGCGACGCTGGAGGCCCTGCTGGCGCACGCCCCCGTGGGCTTCGCCTTCTTCGACGCGCAGCAGCGCTTCATCCGCGTCAACGAGATGCTGGCACGCATCGACGGCATCCCCGCCCGCGAGCATGCCGGCCGCTCCCTCACCGACATGCTGCCCCAGCTCGCCGATGCGGTGACGCCCTCGCTGGAGCGGGTGCTCGCCACCGGCGAGGTCATCGCCGACGTGGAGCTGGAAGGCGCGACGCCCGCCGCCCCCGGCGTGTGGCGGCATTTCCTGGTCAGCTATTTTCCGGTGCGCACCGGGCAGGCCATCAGCCTCGTGGGCATGATCGTGGTGGAGATCACCGAGCGCAAACGCGCCGAGAAGGCCATCGCAGCCAGCGAGCAGCGCTATCGCCTGCTCGCCGAGGCGCTGCCGAAGATGGTGTGGACCTCCTCCCCGGCCGGCACCGGCGACTATTACAACCGCCGCGGGACCGACTACACCGGCGTCGAGCCCCCGCCCGGCGAGGTGGTGGAATGGCATGCCTTCCTCCACCCGGAGGAGAAGGGCTCCGTCATGGAAGCGTGGAAGGGGAGCCTCGCCAGCGGCAATCCCTTCTCCCGCGAATGCCGGTTCCGCGCCAAGGACGGCAGCTATCGCTGGTTCCTCTGCCGCGCCGTGCCGGTGCGCGACGAGGACGGCCGCGTCGATCGCTGGTACGGCAGCTGCACCGACATCTCGGAGATCGTCGCCGCCCGCGAGGCGCTGTCGCGCACGAACGAGGACCTCGAACGCCTCGCCGCCGCCCGCACCGCCGAGCTCGCCGAGGCCAACACCCTGCTAAAGCAGGAGATGGAGGAGCGCCTCAGAGCCGAATCCCAGCTTCGGCAGGCACAGAAGATGGAGGCGGTGGGCCAGCTCACCGGCGGCATTGCGCACGATTTCAACAATTTGCTCACCATCATCATCGGCAACATCGAGGCCGCCGAGCGCCGGGTGCCATCCGATCCGAAGGACACCCGGACCCAGGAGGTCAAGACCGAGGAAATCCGCCGCTTCCTCGACTACGGCCGGCAGGGGGCGCTCCGGGCCGCCATCCTCACCCAGCGCCTGCTCGCCTTCTCCCGCCGCCAGCCCCTCGATCCCCGCCCCACCGACGCCAACCGCCTCGTCACCGGCATGTCCCACATGCTGCGCAGCGCGCTCGGCGAGCGGGTCATGGTCGAGACCGTGCTGGCCGGCGGCCTGTGGCGCACGGAGATCGACCACAACCAGCTGGAGAACGCCATTCTCAACCTCGCGGTGAACGCCCGCGACGCCATGGTCGAGGGCGGCAAGCTCACCATCGAGACCGCCAACGCCTATCTGGACGAGGCCTATTGCGCCGAGCACGAGGATCTGGAGCCCGGGCAGTATGTGGCGATCTTCGTCAGCGACACCGGCATGGGCATGTCGGACGACGTGCGGGCCCGCGCCTTCGAGCCGTTCTTCACCACCAAGGGGCCCAAGGACGGCACTGGTCTCGGCCTCAGCCAGGTCTACGGCTTCGTGAAGCAGTCCGGCGGCCATGTGATGATCTATTCCGAGCGGGGCGAGGGCACGACGGTGAAGCTCTACCTGCCGCGGCTGGAGGAGACCTCCACCGTCAGCGAGCCCGCCCCCGCGCGCACCGATGGCGAGGTCCGCGCCGCGCCGGCCATGGTGCTGATGGTGGAGGACGACGACCAGCTCCGGGCCATGGGTGCGGCAACCCTGCGGGAGGCCGGCCATACGGTGATCGAGGCCGCCGATGCCTCCGCCGCCCTCGATGCGGTGGCGCGGGGGGTGCGGCCCGAACTGCTCTTCACCGACGTGCGCCTCGGCGACGGAATGGACGGACGGGGCCTCGCCGACGAGGTGAAGCGGCGGGCGCCGCGCACACGGGTGCTGTTCACCACCGCCTATGCCCGCAATGCGGTGGTGCATCAGGGACGGCTTGATCCGGGCATGAAGCTCCTGACCAAGCCCTACAGCCAGTCGGAACTGGTGGCGAAAGTGAATGGAATGCTGGACGAACCCGCCCTCAGGGGGGCCGTCCTCCTGGTGGAGGACGAACCCTTCGTCGCCATGGTGGCGAGCCAGATCCTGGAGGACCAGGGCTTCAAGGTCACCATTGCCTCCCACGGCGAGGCGGCGCTGTCGCATGCGCGTGCCGCCAAGGGGGACATCGGCCGCGACCCCCTGGTGCTGGCCATCGTGGACATCGGCCTGCCCGACATGCGCGGCGACGAGGTGGTGCGCCGGCTGGGCGAGATCGCGCCCGAACTGCCGGTCATCATCGCCTCCGGCTATGCCACGCAGGACCTGTCCGAGCTGTTCGGCGGCCGTCCGGACGTGGGCGTCATCTCCAAGCCCTATGACGGGGCGACGCTGGTGGCGGCGCTGGAGCGGCTGGGCTTCCGGGCGAAGGATTAGGACCGCTCCACGAACGAAAACGGCCGGCGGGAAGGTCCCGCCGGCCGTTTTGAGGTGGCACCACAGGCGCCGCGCGATAAAGGCGCCGCTCAGCGGCGCAGCAGGATCTGGCCGAGGATGACGCCGACGCCCGCGGCGATGGCGCAGGCCTTGATGGGCTGTTCGCGGATGCTCTCACGCAGGCTGACGACCTGATCCTCGGCCCAGTCGCCCATCTCGCCGGCGGCGGTCTCCGCCTCGCCCTTGGCGCCCTTCACCGAATGCTTGGCGGTCTTGCCAAGGGTTTCCAGCAATTTGGTGAAATCGGCCCTGAGCTGATCAAGGTCGGACTTCACGTCCTTCAGGTTGGCCTCGGCGGCGGAGGCGCCGGCAGAGGCGGAGGCAGAGGGGGCGGTCACGATCTGCGGCTTGTCGACCATGGTTGTCTCCGGCAGGGTTTGTCACGCGCGGTGGGAGCAGCCGCCGATCGGGGCTCACTCCGGGTCCGCTCGGGAGTGTAACGACCGACACGGCAATTGCGTGCCCGGGAAAGTTCGTAGTCCGCGCGATTTCCGCGAAGAGGTGTTCAGACGCTGCGCGCGAACCCCATCAGGCGCTGGGCGCGGCTTGCTTCAGGCGCTGCGCGCGGCTTCGGGCTCGGCCCGTGCCTCGTGGAAGAACAGGGCCTGCGCCACCGTCGCCTTCACCGTCTCGGTAAGGAACGGCTTGGTGATGAGATAGGTGGGCTCCGGCCGCTCGCCGGTCAGCAGGCGGTCGGGGAAGGCGGTGATGAAGATCACCGGCACGTTGAAGCTGCCGAGGATTTCCGTCACCGCCTCGATGCCGGACGAGCCGTCGGCGAGCTGGATGTCGGCCAGCACGAGGCCGAAATTGCCGCCCTGCGCCAGCTCCACCGCCTTGGAATGGGTGGGGGCGACGCCGATCACCTCATGCCCCAGTTCGGTGACCAGGGTCTTCAGGTCGAGGGCGATCACCCATTCGTCCTCGATGATGAGGACGCGGGTGGCGAGCTGGCGGTCGATCTCGCGCTGGGCCGCCACCACCTGCGCCTCCACATCGGAGAGGGTGGTGCCGAGAATGGTCGACGCCTCGGCGAAGGAGAAGCCCTCCATGGCGGTCAGCAGCAGCGCCACCCGGGAGCCGGGGTCCATGGCCTGGAGCCGGGCATCGGCGCGCGAGGGCACCTGCCCGCCGGAGGACTGGCGGTTCCAGGTCTCGTGGAACGCCTTGTAGAGGGCGACGCGCGGCGAGACCGCCGGATCAACCGCGACCTTGCCGTCGAGAATCGCCTGGAGCGTGTTCTGAACCAGGAGGTCGCCGGCCGCCTGCGATCCCATCAGGGCGCGCGTGTAGCGGCGCAGGAACGGGAGCTGCTTGATGAGCGGATTGGAAGCCATGCGAGAATTCCCTGCCAATCTGGAACGGGCCGAAGGTCTTATGGCCTGTTTTGAGCCACCTGTGTGTCGGGCCGAGTTTAAGCCAACGCCCGGTAACGCTTGCGTGCGCGACAAGTTCCCCTTGCGTGGAACCGAGGCGGCGCAAAACGCATTATAGTCGGACCCGAGCCGAGCGGGAGCGGCACGGTGGAGGCGTGTCCCAAGGCATCCCGCCCGGGACAGGAACGACAAGGCAGGCGGCCAAAACCGCACGGGCCACGTGTTTTTCACGCGAGCCCCATGGAACGTTCCTCACCGGGAGCGTTCATCCATGGTCATGGGACCGGCGTAACCAGGATGGCGTTTCGGCGCGGTTCTGATGTGGTCGCGATCCCGGCGGCGGTCTGACGACGGGTGCCCGGCGGACAGGCGCTCCTGTGGAGTTGTGTAGCGGAGCGACGATGGATCTGGAACGGGCACAGGCCGCCAAATCCCG
The DNA here is from genome assembly GCA_041915035.1 of Xanthobacter sp. Lineage (GTDB taxonomy): Bacteria > Pseudomonadota > Alphaproteobacteria > Rhizobiales > Xanthobacteraceae > Xanthobacter. The sequence continues at coordinate 8,671 of JAYSCE010000028.1, read as the reverse complement.
CGAGGAGGGGTCGCGCTCAGGCGACTCGCGCGGGGAGCAGTCCCGTTATGACGCCGGGCTCCGTCAGGGGGAGCGCGGCTCCCTGTTTGCCTCCGCAACCGCGCGGCCCCGCAGCCTGTTCGACAGCGTGCGCCGCCGGCTCATCCTCATGGTGCTTCTGGCGCTCACGCCCATCGCGACACTCAACATCATTCAGGGCGTGATGCAGCTCTCCGCCGCGGAGGAGGATGCCCGGCAGAACCTGCTCCGCCATGCGCTGGCCGCCGCCGCCTCGCAGCAGAGCGTGATATCCTCGGCGGAAAACGTACTCTACGCCCTCCAGAACGTGGACGAGGTCCGCAGCTCCGGACCCGCCTGCCGGGCGACGCTGCGCGGGGCAACCGTTTCCCTGCCCTTCGTCGCCAATATCGGCGTGGTCGATGAGACGGGACGGGTCACCTGCTCCGCTTTGCCGGTGGTGGATACCGACATGAGCGATGACGCCTGGTGGCTGTGGGCGGTGCGGCAACCCGGCTTCAGCCTGTCGGGGCGCGTGCGCAGCACCGCCACCAACAAGGACGTGCTGGTGGGCTTCCTCCCGCTGCGCGACGCCGCCGGCCGGCTCGACGGCGGGATGGCGCTGGGCATCGAGATCGGCTGGCTGGACAATCTGCTGCGTCAGCAGGTGCCGCCGGCCGATGGCGTGGTGGCGGTCTTCTCGGCGTCGGGTGAAGAACTCGTCTCCAATTCCCGCACCCTCAGCGGCGCGCTGTTCCAGGCCGCCCCCTTCGCCGCGCCGGACAGCGCGCTCCGGGAAAGCACCGATCCGTCGGGGCGGCGCTGGACCTACGCCACCACGCCGCTCGGACGGGAGGGCATGGTGGTCGCCTATGCCTCCCCCTCCGACCGGCTGTTCGGCTGGACGCTGGTGACGGTGGCGGCGAGCTTCGCTTTGCCGGCGCTGGTGATGGTCGCCTCGCTCATCGCCCTGTGGGTGGCGGTGGACCGCATCGTGCTGCGCTGGCTGCTCTATCTGCGGCGGGTCACGGCGGTCTACGCCCAGGGCCACTACGGCTTCCGCCCCACAAGGCTCGATGCGGCGCCGAGCGAATTCCGCATGCTCGGCCAATCGGTGGAGAACATGGCCTTTGCCGTGCGGCAGCGCGACGCCCGCCTGCGCGAGAACCTCGCCGAGAAGACCGCGCTGGTGCGCGAGATCCACCACCGCATCAAGAACAGCCTTCAGGTGGTGGTCAGCCTGCTCTCGCTCTATGGCGGCGGCATCGGCAAGGGCGAGGACCGGCGCCGCTTCGACCAGTTGCGCACCCGCGTCAACACCCTCGCCCTCGTCCACCGCATCCTCTACGAGGCGAGCGACGGCTCCCAGGTACGGCTGCGCGAGCTGCTCGGGGAACTCGCCTCGCTGATCGAGGGCTCCTCGGACAAGAATCTGCGCCTGATGGTGGAGGCGGAGGAGGCGCGCCTGCCCACCGACATGGCCGTGCCCCTCGCCCTCATGGTGGTGGAGCTGGTGCTCGGGCTGAACCTCAGGCCCGGCAGCACGTCCCTCGGCCTGCTCATCAGCGGGACAGTGGACGCCGACCGTTTGCGCCTCGTCCTGTCGGGCACCGCCGACGCGCCCGAGGAGCCTTCCGGCCTCGCCGGCGGCTTCGCCGCCCAGCTGGGCGGTACGCTCAGCCGTGACAGGTCCGGGGAAGCGCTGGTGATCGTCGGGGATTTCCCTTGTCCCTCAATCGCTTCCCCCGATACCACAGGCGCCGGTGGCCCGACCGGCACCTGAAGCGCGACGAAAGCGCGATTTCCTCGGAACCACAGCCCTCCCCGCTTCGTTACTGCTTGGACCGTCCTGGCCACCCCACCGGCCGGAGGGCGGCTTTTTGGCTTCAGTGCGGGCCGTTTCCGCTCCGGCACACAGCGCCGGACAGACCGGCCGGGTGCCGCGATGAGCGGCCGATCGCAGTCGGAGGAACAGGGCAGATGGACAAGGCGCGAACCAAGGGCACCTCCCAGCGCGGCTTTGCGGCGATGGACGCGGAAAAGCAGCGGGCCATCGCGCGCAAGGGAGGCGAGAGCGTCCCGGCCGAAAAGCGCAGCTTCTTCCAGAACCGCACGCTGGCCGCCGAGGCGGGCCGCAAGGGCGGCCAGAGCGTCGCCGACGACCAGCGCAGCTTTTCCCGCGACCGCACCCTCGCCTCGCAGGCGGGACAGAAGGGCGGGCAGAAGAGCGGCCAGACCACCGGCACGGGAACTGGCAACGGCGGCGCCTGATCGCGCCGTCCCTCGGGGGGCGTACCGGATTCCGCCGTCCGCAGCGTTGTTGCGGACGGGAACCGGAAGCGCAGCCGCAGCGTTAGGCTCAGGTCACGCTGAAAGTCGCCCCACCCGGGCCATCCCGGAATGGCTTTCGCGGATGCCCGCCACCGCACCGGCCCGCAGGGGAGCCGGACGCGGACATCGCCGCCACATAAAGTCACGATTGCCGGAAAGAATAGGCCGCCTGATGGACCTGCCCGCGCCGAGCGAAAGGACCCGCCAAGAGATGGACGCTGCCGCCCTGCGCACGCAGGTGCTGGAGTTCCTGCCAGCGGTGCGCGCCTTCGCGCGGTCGCTGACGCGCAACCGCACGGAAGCCGACGATCTCGTCCAGGAGACGCTGCTGAAAGCGCTCTCCAACATCGACAAGTTCGATCCCGGCACCAATCTGCGGGCGTGGCTGTTCACCATCTTGCGCAACACCTATTACACCGAGATCCGCAAGCGCCGACGCGAGAACGACGGCATGGCCGCGCTCGCCCAGCAGGACACCAACATCGGCCCGAGCCAGGAATGGTCGGCCACCCTCACCTCCCTCAAGGACGCCCTCGCGCGGCTGCCCGACGACCAGCGCGAGGCGCTGGTGCTGGTGGGCGCAGCGGGCCTGTCCTACGAGGAGGCGGCCGAGGTGTGCGGCTGCGCGCTCGGCACCATCAAGAGCCGCGTCAACCGCGCCCGCGCCAAGCTTCTCGTGCTGATGGGCGCGGAAGCCACCGCCGACGTGGTGGAAGGCGACGCGGTCGCCCTCTCCGCCGCCCGCAGCTAGAGCCGCCCCGCCGCCCGGCGCGGGCGGTTCGACGGAAATCCGTGGCAATCCCGCAAGATCGGTCGAGCGCGTCACCCCTGCGCGCGCTTATCTGGTGCGGCCACGGAGACAGGGACGATGAAGGCGGCGGCGCGTCGAGACCACCACGCCCGGATGCTGCGGGTGCTGGATCATATCGACCGGCATCTGGACGACCATCTGGATCTCGACGCGCTGAGCAGCATCGCGGCCTATTCCAAATATCACTTCCACCGGCTGTTCACGGCGACCTTCGGGTTGTCCGTCTATCGCTATATCCAGCTCGCGCGCATGAAGCGGGCCTCCTATCGGCTCGCCTACCGGGAGGCGCAAAGCGTCACCGAGATCGCGATGGATGCCGGCTACGATGCACCCGACGCCTTCGCCCGCGCCTTCCGGCAACGGTTCGGGCAATCGCCGTCCGCGTTTCAGAAGTCCCCCGACTGGGAGCCGTGGCTTGCGGCCTTCGGGCCTCTCGACGATGCGAGGAGCAAGCGCATGCAGGACACCTTTACGACCGACGACGTGACGATCCGCGACGTGGCCCCTACCCCGGTGGCAATCATGGAGCATCGCGGCGATCCGGAGCGGCTCGGCGCGACGATCCAGCGGTTCATCGCGTGGCGCAAGGCCGCCGGCCTGCCGCCCAGGACCAATCCGACCTTCACGGTCTGGCGGTCCGAGCGGCGCCCTGCCACGCCTGCCGACTACAGCGTGGACCTGTGTGTCGGGATCAGCCAGCCGATCGAAACGGACGGCCATGGGATCAAGCTCGGCGAGATCCCGGGCGGACGCTGCGCCGTGCTGCGCGTGGTCGGCAACACCGACAATCTGGAGCCGGCCGCGCTTTATCTTTATCGCGAATGGCTTCCGGCCAGCGGTGAGGAACCGCGCGACTTTCCGATCTATTGCCAGCGGCTGAGCTTCTTCCCGGAGGTGCCCGAGCACGAGACGGTCGCGGACCTGTTCCTGCCGCTGAAATAGCGCCTTCGGACGGCGGGCCTACCGTCCGAAGGCAGGCCGCCGTCCACCCCGGGGCCGAAATTCAAACCGGGACACCGGCGGGCGCGGGGTGCTTGACATGGGCGCCGGGCCGTCGCTTGGTTCGGCCATGACATCTTTCGTCCGGAAGGACGTCGCCCCGAACACAGCCGCCGAGGCGCGGCGCGAGGCGGACGAGCCCCATTCCCCCGTGGTGCGCTTCGGCGCCGGTGCCCCGCTCAGGCTGGATGCGGGCGTCGAGCTGAACCACCTGCAGATCGGCTACCAGACCTACGGCGAGCCCAATGCCGCCGGCACCAACGCGGTGCTGGTGTGCCACGCGCTGACCGGGGACCAGCATGCCGCGAGCCTCAATCCCGTCACCGGCAAGCCGGGCTGGTGGGAGACCATGGTCGGCCCCGGCAAGCCCATCGACACCGAGCGCTTCTTCGTCATCTGCGCCAACGTGCTCGGCGGCTGCATGGGCACCACCGGCCCCGCCTCCACCGATCCTTCGACCGGCCGGCCCTACGGCCTCGACATGCCCCTCGTCACCATCCGCGACATGGTGAACGCGCAGGCCATGCTGCTCGACCATCTCGGCATCGAGAAGCTGCTGTGCGTCGCCGGCGGCTCCATGGGCGGCATGCAGGTGCTGCAATGGGCGGCGAGCTATCCCGAGCGGGTGTTCTCGGCCATGCCCATCGCCACAGGCGCGCGCCACTCGGCGCAGAACATCGCCTTCCACGAGGTGGGCCGGCAGGCGGTGATGGCCGATCCCGACTGGCGCGGCGGCCGCTATCTGGCGGAAGGGGTGACGCCCCATCGCGGCCTCGCGGTGGCGCGCATGGCGGCGCACATCACCTACATGTCCGACCAGTCGCTGCACAACAAGTTCGGCCGCCGGCTGCAGAACCGCGAGATGCCCACCTTCGGCTTCGATGCCGACTTCCAGGTGGAGAGCTATCTGCGCCATCAGGGCGAATCGTTCGTGCAGCGGTTCGATCCCAATTCCTATCTCTACGTGACGCGGGCCATGGACTATTTCGACCTCGCGGCGGACTACGGCGGCGTGCTGGCCAATGCCTTCCGCGGCTCGAAGACGCGCTTCTGCGTCGCCTCCTTCACCTCGGACTGGCTGTTTCCCACCGAGGATTCCCGGGCCATCGTCCATGCGCTGAACGCCTCCGGCGCCAGCGTCTCCTTCACCGAGATCGAGAGCGACAAGGGCCACGACGCCTTCCTTCTGGAAGAGCCGCAATTGTTCGCCATCGCCCGCGGCTTCCTCGACAGCGCGGCCCGCGCGCTCGGCCTGCCGGCCGGGAGGGGCGCGTGAGCATCGCCCTGCGCCAGCCGGTGCTGGATGAAAGCGCCGTCCGCGACCAGGGCGGCCGCGTCGATCTCGTGGTGGTGGCCGAAATGGTCGCCCCCGGCTCGCGCGTGCTCGATGTGGGCTCCGGCGACGGGGCGCTGCTGGAACTCCTCGCCACCACCCGCAATTGCGACGCGCGCGGCATCGAACTGTCCCGCGAGGGCGTGAACGCCGGCGTGGCGCGCGGTCTTGCCATCATCCAGGGCGATGCGGACGTGGACCTCGCCCACTATCCCGACGACGCCTTCGACTACGTGATCCTGTCCCAGACCCTCCAGGCCACCCGCCGACCGCGCTGGGTGCTGGAGCAGATGCTGCGCATCGGCCGCCGGGCGGTGGTGTCCTTCCCCAATTTCGGCCACTGGCGCTCGCGCCTCGACCTCATGGTCAACGGCCGCATGCCGGTGACGGACAACATGCCCATCGCCTGGTACGAGACCCCCAACATCCACTTCTGCACCATCCGCGACTTTGTGGCCCTGGTGGAGCTTCTGGACGCCCGCATCGAAAAGGCCGTGGCGCTGGATTCCTCCGGCCACCGCGTGCGGGTGAACATGCCGTGGTGGGTGTGGAATTTGCTCGGCGAGCAGGCGGTGTTTCTGCTGACGCGGAAGGCCTAGGTCACCCCGCCGGCACGCCGCCCGGCACCAGCACCGGCTCCAGCGCCGGTTCGGCGATGCGGCTGGGACGGCGGACGGCGACGGGGCGGTAGAGCTGCTTGGTGGCTTCCACCACCAGCACGCCGGAGAAGGGCAAGGACAGCCGCGCCCCAATGCGCTCCCACGCCACCGCCGTATTCAGGAACCAGCGGCTCGGCGGGGCATAGAGCGCCTCGTCCCAGCCCACCGGCGTGAACAGGGCCTCACGCAAGAGGCTCACGGGAGAAGGGGCGGCCGTTGCCGAAGGGGGTGGTATCGAGCCGCGCCCACACGCCGCGCCGGTTGGGCACCACCGCCAGCAGCCGCCCGCCGGGCGCCAGCACGCGCCAGACCTCGCGCAGCATCTCGGCGGCGTTGGGCGTCATTTCCAGCGCATGGACGATCACCACCCGGTCCATGCTGGAGGTGGGGAAGGGCAGCAGCGTCTCGTCGGCGAGGGTGGCCAGCGTCGGCGCGGCGGAGGGCCAGCGCACCACGCCCTGCGCCGCCGGCATCACCGCCAGGCAGCGCTCGGCCTCCTCGCGGAACACGCCGAGATAGGGCGTGGGATAGCCGAGACCCAGCACGCGCATGCCCGTCACATTGTCGAAGCGCGCGCGGATGGCGCGGCCGAGCAGGCGGCGCGTCATGATCCCGAGGGGCTGGGCGTAGAAATTGCGCAGGTCGACGACGTCGAGAAACATGCACCCTCTCTGTGGACAGCGGCCGGCCGGCCACACTTCCGCTCGCTCCCTTAATAGAGGATCATGCGCGCCGGGTCCGCAACCCGAGCCGCCGTCCATCCTTCCGGAGATCGACACCGTGCCGGCCGACATCCGCCTGATCCCCTGCCTTGGCGACAATTACGCCGTCCTCATCCACGATCCCGTCACCGAGGCCACGGCGGTGGTGGACGTGCCCGAGCCGGGGCCGGTGATGACGGCGCTGGAGAAGGAAGGCTGGACCCTCACCCACATCCTCGTCACCCATCACCATGCCGACCACACCCAGGGCATCCCGGCGGTGAAGGCGCGCTACGGCGCCACCGTCGTCGGCCCCAAGTCCGAGGCAGACAGGATCCCCGGCCTCGACGTGGCGGTGGTGGACGGCGATCCCGTCGCGGTGGGCTCGCTGGTCGGCCGGGTGCTTGAGACGCCCGGCCATACCGCCGGCCCGGCGTCCTATTTCTTCGAGGGCGAAAAGCTGCTGTTCGCCGGGGATACCCTGTTTACCCTCGGCTGCGGCCGGGCGCTGGAATGCGAGCCGCCGGTGCTGTGGCATTCGCTGCAGCGGCTGCGCGCCCTGCCGGAAGACCTCGATGTCTATTCCGGCCATGAATACACGCTGGGCAATGCCCGTTTCGCCCTCTCGGTGGATCCGGACAATACGGACCTCGGCGCCATGTACGCCAAGGCGCAGGCGCAGCGCGCCAAGGGCGAACCCACCATGCCCTCGAAGCTCGGCGACGAGCTGAAGGCCAATCCCTTCCTGCGGGCGGACGATCCGGCCATGGCGGAGCGCCTCGACATGCCGGGCGCGGACCCGGCCGAGGTGTTCACCGCGCTGCGCGAGCGCAAGAACGGCTTCAAGGGCTGAAAGATGGGCGACGCCACGCTTCAGGGGCTCACCGCCGAGGCGGTGATCGCCCTGCTCGCGCTTCAGCCCCATCCCGAGGGCGGGTTTTTTCGGGAGACGTTCCGCGAGACGGCACCGGATGGCGGGCGCGGGGCCTCGACCGCCATCTATTTCCTGCTGCGCGCGGGAGAGCGCTCCCACTGGCACAAGGTGGATGCCTCGGAAGTCTGGCACTGGCATGCCGGCGCGCCGCTCAGGCTCCGCATCGCCGACGCGGGCGGCAAGCGCGATCTGCTGCTGGGGCCGGATCTTGCAGCCGGGGAACGGCCGCAGGGCGTAGTGCCGCCCCTCGCGTGGCAGGCGGCGGAAAGCCTCGGCGCCTGGACGCTGGTCGGCTGCACGGTGGCGCCGGCCTTCGATTTCGCTGGGTTTGAACTTGCCCCGCCCGGCTGGGAGCCGGGCCAGCCTTAAAGGCCAGCCCTCACACCATCGCGCAGAGGGCTTCCATGCGGGCGCACACATCGCCGAGGCTCGGCGGGTTCTTGCCGCTGCGCTCGGCCATGAGGAAATCCGCGAGATCGCCGGCTTCCTGCTGGCGCAGGAACTTCACCACATCCTCGACGCTGGACACCCGCGTCTCGGCGTCTCCGATCACGATACGCAGCGAGGTCGGGGTATTCAGAGGACGGCTCTGGCCCATAATCGTCTCCGTTCGTCGGTCGCCGCCTCCCGGACGGAGGCGAGCGACATCAGCCGCATAGTAAACGCGGCCTTATGGCGACGGTTCCAGCCCATGGCGTGATCGTGCGCAAATTCCTCACGCGCCGTGGGCGATGAGGTCCGGCAGGCGGCGCGTCAGGGTGCGCAGCACGCTCTGGGAGCCCTTGGACATGACGTCGAACACCCCGTCATTGGCGGTGTCCGTGCCGAAGCCGTCATGGAAGAAGCGGAAATGGGTGCCGCCGGTGGGGGTGGGCGTCAGCGTCCAGGTCACCAGCGTGTCGATAT
>JAYSCE010000027.1:16058-17123 GCA_041915035.1 Xanthobacter sp. | reverse complement strand
GCTGCAGGACATGGAATTCGTGCAGTTCCACCCCACCGGCATCTACGGCGCGGGCTGCCTCATCACCGAGGGCGCCCGTGGCGAGGGCGGCTACCTCACCAATTCCGAGGGCGAGCGCTTCATGGAGCGCTATGCCCCCTCGGCCAAGGATCTGGCCTCCCGTGACGTAGTCTCGCGCGCCATCACCATGGAGATCCGCGAGGGCCGCGGTGTCGGCAAGGCGAAGGATCACGCCTTCCTGCACCTCGACCATCTCGATCCCGCCGTCCTCCACGAGCGCCTGCCCGGCATTTCGGAGAGCGCGAAGATCTTCGCCGGCGTGGATGTGACGCGCGAGCCGATCCCGATCCTGCCGACCGTGCACTACAACATGGGCGGCATTCCCACGAACTATTACGGCGAAGTGCTCGACAAGCGCGCCGGCGATCCGGACAAGGTGGTGCCCGGCCTGATGGCCATCGGCGAGGCCGCCTGCGTCTCCGTCCACGGTGCCAACCGCCTCGGCTCCAATTCTCTCATCGACCTCGTGGTGTTCGGCCGCGCCGCCGGCCTGCGCGCGGCGGAGCTGGTGAAGCCCGGCGAGAAGCATCGGCCCCTGCCGGAGAACAGCGCCGAGCTGTCGCTCTCCCGCCTCGACAAGTATCGCTACGCTTCCGGCGGCACCCCCACCGCCGAGCTGCGCCTCAACATGCAGAAGGTGATGCAGAACAACTGCGCCGTCTTCCGCACCGGCGAGGTGCTCGAAGAGGGTAAGAAGCTCATCCACGACGTGTTCAACGCCTCGAGCGACATCGGCGTCACCGACCGCTCGCTGGTGTGGAACTCCGACCTCATCGAGACGCTGGAATACGAGAACCTCATCTCGCAGGCCATCGTCACCATGGAGAGCGCCGCGAACCGTCAGGAAAGCCGTGGCGCCCATGCCCGCGAGGACTTCCCGGACCGCGACGACGTGAACTGGATGAAGCACACGCTGGCCTGGATCGATCCTGCGGCGCGGACGGTGAAGATCGACTATCGGCCGGTCCACACCTACACGCTCAGCAACGACATCACCTACATCGA